>JBATTD010000658.1:0-5388 GCA_049670345.1 Ignavibacteriaceae bacterium | reverse complement strand
CTTTCAGATATTGCAGTAATAAAAGCTGAAAAAATAAATTGGGTTGAAACAGCTTGTCTGGGTATTAGTAGTATTACTCCAATTGTATTCGTAATCATGTTAATTGTGTTATGGGAGCAAGGAAGATAAAACATTCATAATGAAAAGTGGTAGGGGGTAATTACTTGCAATTTGGTATTATCTCTTGCGGGTCTTCCTCCTTCTCCCGATAATATCGGGATACGGAGGATAGGTTTGATTAAATAATAACCCGCAATTAGTCCATTTTAGAGAATATAAAATTTACCAGTGGCGGTTAAAAAACCGCCTTTTTTTATGGTTTTCAAACAATGTAACGTAGGTAAAGGATTTTGCAACAAATAGAGTAGATAACCTTCCTCTCAATTCATATCATAAGTCAGCGATTTTAAGAACGAATATATCAAATAAATGTTAGCCAGGAGATATTGAAATGTTTTTACAAAATCATGACATAATAATGACAAATGGACCTAATTAATAAATTATTATGAATAAGAAAATAAATTCATTTAACATTTATTAAGAAATGGAAAAGATGGACAATTGTTATAAAAGATTACAAAAGGAGGAAAAGAAAATGAGAACATATAATAATAAATCGTTAGTTACCATGCTAGTAATTGCAACATTAACATTTCTTGGTTCCTCTTGCGAACAGGACCCCATTATTGGACCTGATCCCGGAAAGGATCCGATCAGAGTATCATTTACAATAACCAGCCAACTAGTTACAAGCACCAAGCTATCTGTGTCGGGAAGAGTGAAAAACATTGGCTCAAATACCATAACAGCATACTGGTATATAGAAGGACAATTTTATGCAGATAACACCTACTCCCTGCTACTTGGTGGTGATGTTACAACAATTAACCTTCCGCTAAATCCTGGTGTTGAAACTCTATGGAATTTGGAACTTTCAGATCCTGAAATTGCAGAAGGTAACTATCCGAATTTTGCCGTTAGGGACTTAGTGGCATATTATACTAAATGATTCTTGTTGCTGATAAATAAACATTCATAAAAATAATGAGGTTTGTTATGAAAAAGTTAATTTATATCTATTTTCTGTTTTTTAGTTTTGGGATAATCTTTGCGCAGCAGGCAAGTGATTATTTTCCACCGGATTGTCCAAGGTGGGAATACAAAATAACTGTCCTGGATTCATTAAGCAATGAAATTGATTCACTGAGCTATTATAGACATGATCTGGTTATTGATGAATCAGTATTCGAAGGAAGGCTTGCAAAAATATTACAAACAAAATCAGGTCCGGCAGAAACAATTTATTTTCAGCCCTATCTTGATTCAATATTCCTCCATTTTTCCGGCACCGACGCACACGAATATTTTAAGCTTGGATACATCAAAATTCTCCTCTCCGCGCTTGATTCAGTACTAAATATGGCCAATTTTAATTTTGTAGAATTCTTCACCTCGTTTGAAAAATGGTATTCTGTGTATCGGTTTAACCAAACCATTAACGATGAGTACACAATTCTCCAGCTTGATACTTCAGTTACCATTGATAATATAACTCTGCCGTTAAGGCTTGAAGTTCTTGGTGAAAGACTGCCGGATGAATCCATATCGACACCGTGTAATGACTTCTATTGCAAAAAGTTTGTAAGAAAAATCGGAGTCAATTTGCTGCTAACACTTCCACCGCCTTTTCCACCAGCAGTAGTACAATTATTTTTGCTGGAAGATTATATCTGGATTGCCGAAGATTATTGGATTGTTCAGGGAGTTATACCTCCAATAAATATTGATCTCTCAGAATTGAATCTGAACTTACCTTCGTTTTATATACCAGGATTAATAACAAAGCTTGAAGATTTTATTTCTATGACTTGTACTTCCGTAGATGATGGTGAAGCATATTTACCTGAAGAAATTACGCTGGAACAGAATTATCCAAATCCATTCAACCCAAGTACAACAATAAAGTTTTCACTTCCCTCTTCAGGTAATGCCATACTAAAAATTTATAATGCTTTGGGTGAGGAAGTTGCCGTGCTTATAGATAATGAATTAACAACCGGTACTTACGAAGTTGAATGGAATGCGAGTGGACTGCCAAGCGGTGTTTATTTCTATTATTTGCAAGCAGAAGGATTTGTTGAAACAAAAAAAATGTTGCTATTAAAATAGAAAAGAAAAAGTGATGAAGAAAATTTGTTTTTACATATTGATTTTTTCCTTCTTAAACTACATTGGCTGCTATTCATCAAGGAGTGTTAATAAGGAAATTTTATATACACAAGACCTGGGAGAACCTGATGGTACTGTTGTGATTACTATGAATGACGAGAACGTAATTGAACTACGCAAGGGTATTTATGAAGTAGTGGGTGATACTCTATACGTAAATGGATTTAAACAGTACATAGATCATGTAGAACCTATTGATGTAAAGATTGCTTTGGATGACATACAATCCGTTGAGATTAAAGAACGTGATGACCTTGCCTCATGCGGAATGATAATAGGTGTATCCGCACTAGCTTTTTTTATAATTATGACAATTGCTGTGGCTAATCAGGATCATTCACCAAAAAAATGCAGGATAGAAGGCCTTGAAGATAAAGGATAAGAAAATGAAATCATTAATTATGTCTAGCGAAAAAAGGCAGCGATTAATTCATTGGATGCATAATCATAGATTCAGAATAATGCTGATACTGTTGATATCCTTAATAAAGGTAGAATTAGTCAAATTGAATCAAATCTGGAAGGTAGTATATCCGCCGGGGCCCGTTATAATTTTTAGCCGAAAAAATAATATTAAGTCTGACTTGACATTAGGTAGCAAATATGGCAATTTTAATCAGATTATTGCCTCTGATTAATTATTTACTAATATAAACAGAGTTGCATCTACACCTTGAGAGAAACGTGCGGGAAATTCTTCATCTTAATTCTCTCTGGAATATTGTGCTTCCCCAAGGGCGTGGATCCTTGAAATTTTTTAAGGAATCTAGCTATGCTTATAAGTATACATACATTTTTACAATCCCATGACATTTCCATGACAAATCCATCCAATTTATCAATTATTATGGAAATGAAATTATAGACAATAAATGTTCTCTATGGCATTAACAAATAATTCTGGGCAGGAAAAAAAGAATAAATTAAAAAAGAATTTTTAAATTCCACGACAACTATATCATATAAATCAAGCTTAGTATGAAAACTACAATTATTCATTTTTTATTTCTTATGACAATGTTACTGCTTCTAAATTGTAATTGCTTGTTTGCTCAAAATACTTCATCGAATAGAAATGTCAGGAATCATTGTTACCTGGAACTACTTGGTAATGGAATAATTTATTCATTTAACTATGAGAGATTGATCTCAGATAATTTTACTATTAGGGGTGGATTAGGGGTTACTCCTGGATTTATCATTGATGAATTTTTCTTTGGTATTCCTTTAACAGCAAGTTATTTATTAGGTGGTGGTTCTTCAAAGTTTGAGATTGGATTAGGTACTACATTCTTTATTATCGAAGATCTGGATACTTTTAATTTTTCTTCAAATGATAAATCTTATTTGGTTCTTACCGGAATTCTGGGTTACAGATTCTTTAGATCAAGAGGTGGTTTTGCATTTAGAATTACCTTTACTCCATTTTATCATCCTGATTTAGAAAATTCCAAAATTATATCATCAGGAGGTATAAGTTTTGGATATGGTTTTTAGTAAATCACACTTTAACATTACTTAGGAGAAGGATAATGTTTAAGAAATACATTTTTATAATGCTAATTTGTTTATCACGGATAGCTTCTCCCCAGCACGCTGACAGCCTTATCCAGATCTATCCGGGTATTGGTGATACTCTTAACTTTTTTTCCAGAACATACATCGGGCTATTCCCGAAGTTTGAAGATTATGAATATGCAGTTTTCTTCATCAGAAATAACGATAGTCTGGTTTCTAAGATTTACTCAAGTACTGAAGATAGTAGCTTTCAATTAATTCGTATTCAAAGTTTATCTGCTCTTGATAGTATTAGAAATATAATTGGATTGATCGACCAATTTAATTCCCAATTAATAGAAATCCGGCAAGACTTCTACTTAATAACTAAAAATGGAAACGAGATTGAAGGACAGCTCGAAATGTTTGACGATAAGTATCTTTATATAATTGCTGAAAATGTAAGAGCCGACCACGTAGGCAAAATTCATTACCGTTTTCCTGTATCACAAGTAAGTGAATTTATTCTTGAAGGTAATTCGAACGTTGTTATCGGAATGTGTGTTGGCGGAATATTGGGATCAGCCATTGGTTTGATAGTCGCAGAAGGAATAAAGAATTCAGAACCAAAAGATGATAATTCAATTAATAGTTGTGCTTCTGGTGTTGCAACTGGTGCGAGTGCCGCTGCGGCGTTTGCTGCAATAGCTCTAGGCGGCTTTCTCATTGGTACGATTACCGGAGTAGCAACTTCAACTGATGACGAAATTATTATTATTAATTCGGAAAGGGACCTTTTGAAATTAAAGGGTCATTCAGCTTATGTGCTTGATAAAGAAACGCTTAAAAACAATAAGTACCTGGATATTTATTAATTGTAATGCTTTAAGTATTCATAAGTATAATAACTAATTGGCTAAAATTCTTATGATTGAATTTTTACTGTACCAGAATCATGAGGATGAGAAATTATATGATTAACAAATACATAATATATATTTTGATAGTTTCTTTTGCCCATTTTATAGGCTGCCACTCTTTCGAGCCAGTGAGTAAAAGTAATATTCAGGAATTATTTGAAAGCGACAAAAACTATGCTGTCAAATTGCTAACCAAAGATTATACTGAGTATCATTTCGATGGATATATGTACTCGGTAAAAAACGATACATTATTTGGTACGGGTAAAAAAGTTCACTTAAACAGAGAGGAGCCTTTTCTAGGTTCTATTGCATTAGATGATATAATAGAATATAAAATTAAAACATCAGATACCGGTGCAACTGTTGGAGTGGTTTTAGGTGTCGCAGCGTTTGCATTGATTGTTCTGGGAATAATAACTGCTATAAGCTTGAATGAGAGTGCAAAGTCTTGTCAGCGAAGATAAATGTATACAGGTCTTTGCCAATATTATAATAATAATTATATCTGAAATTATACCGGACAAATAGAATAGCTGTTATAAAATCGTAAATATATAAAATGTTTATAATGAACTTATTAATAAGGCATTTTCTTTTAATTGAAATAAAATTTTTGAAGATAGTTATGAAACGAGTTCAGATGAATCAGGACAAAAAATAAATTATTTAGAATAAATGTAATTAAGAACAATTAAAAATATTTAGCAGTGTATTGAAAAGGTAAACAACATATGAT
>JBATTD010000657.1:0-1886 GCA_049670345.1 Ignavibacteriaceae bacterium | reverse complement strand
TTCATCGGTAGCACCGCTTTTGGAAATAATAATTACAACATCTTCTTTTCTCACCATTCCCAGATCACCATGCAAAGCATCTGTCGGATGAAGATATATAGCTGCTGTTCCGGTAGAGTTCATTGTTGCAACAATTTTTCTAGCAATCAAACCAGATTTGCCCATTCCGGTTAGAACGACTCTACCTTTACTTTTATAAATTGTTTCAACAGCTTCTGCAAAATCTTCACCAACTTTCTCAATAAGGTTCGCTACAGATTCCGCTTCAATCCGGATTACTTCTTTTCCCTTTTCAATTATCTCTTCTCTGGTCAATTAACTTCACTCCTAAAGTTTTTTACTCTTTTATCTATTTCTTTTACCTGAAGTAGCAATTCCTCTAATTGATTAATCGGGAGCTGGCTTGCTGCATCGCTCAGTGCATTTTGGGGATCAGGATGTACCTCTAAAAAGAGCGCATCAATTCCAACTGCTGCTGCTGCACGTGCTAATGGTTTGATAAATTTCGGTTCGCCCCCGCTTGTTGCGTCTTTGCTTGGCAACTGTACAGAATGAGTAGCATCCATAACAACCGGGTAACCAAATTCTCTCATTATTACCAACGAACGCATATCAACTACAAGGTTGTGATAGCCAAAAGTACTACCTCTTTCTGTTAACAATATTTTTTTGTTTCCGGTCGATTCAACTTTTTCAATAATATGTCTCATATCATAAGGCGCAAGAAATTGTCCTTTTTTTATATTAACGACTTTACCGCTATTGCCTGCCTCGACTAATAAATCTGTTTGTCTTGATAAAAATGCAGGTATTTGCAAAATATCTGCAACATCCGCAGCTTTGTTTATTTCTTCTTCTGTATGTACATCTGTCAAAATCGGGAGGTTGAATTTTTCTTTAACTTTATTCAAAATCTTTAAGGCTTTTTCATCACCAATTCCTGAAAATGAATAAAGATTAGTTCTGTTTGCCTTCTTATAACTTGATTTAAAAATGTAAGAAATATTCAGTTTGGATGTTATCTGATGAATTTCATCAGCCGTCTGCATTATCATTTCTTCATTTTCAACAATGCAAGGACCGGCAATTAATACAAAAGGATTACCATCACCAATTTTTATTTTATTTACTTCGACCATTATGCGCTATTATGGATTAATGTTATTCGTAAATATAAGAAATAAAGGAAATTAAAATAGGTGGAAATCTAATTGATCAAACAATAAGTTAAATTGAATTTACCATTGAGAAAATAATTCAGACTTTTATCATAAATACGTTGTATTTATAAAAAATATATTTTATTATAAATCCGATTTAAATATCAATAAGTCACTTATCATTATCCAATAAATAAAAAATTAAATTGAGAAAAAAATATCTTCTAAGCATTAAACGAATAGCCATTTGTTTATTACTACTTGTTCCTTCCGTATTAAAAGCCCAACCTGCAAAAACTTACAATGCTGCAGAAATTAAACTTGCATTAAAAAAACTCAACACTCTCGGCAGTGTATTGTATGTCGGAGCTCATCCCGATGATGAAAACACAGCATTTTTATCCTATTGTTCATCAGGGAAATTGCTAAGAACCGGGTACCTTTCTCTTACAAGAGGTGGAGGCGGTCAAAACTTAATTGGTGATGAACAAGGAGATTTACTTGGTGTCATACGCACGCAGGAATTGCTGAAAGCAAGAGAATTGGATGGCGCCGAGCAGTTCTTTTCACGTGCGGTTGATTTTGGCTACACTAAATCTTACGAAGAAACCTTGAAGTTTTGGAATAAAGAAAAAATCCTTTCCGATGTTGTTTGGGTGATAAGAAAATTCAGACCGGATGTAATTGTAACGAGATTTCCGGTAACAGGTGAAGGAGGACATGGGC
>JBATTD010000656.1:0-3571 GCA_049670345.1 Ignavibacteriaceae bacterium | reverse complement strand
AGAAAAGGCAGGAAAAAAACAGTTGCCGGCAAAAAGAAAACACCGACTAAGAAGTAATTAATATTTGTTTTACTGGAGGAAAAAGAATTGGCTAAAGGAATTAGAAGAGGTAAAAAGAAAACACAAGTAGATGCAAGTGGTATTGCTCATATTAAAGCCACCTTTAATAATGTTATTGTTACGTTAACCGATATATATGGCAATACAATTTCCTGGTCATCTGCCGGAAAAAATGGTTTTAAAGGATCAAGAAAAAACACACCGTTTGCTGCCCAGGTTTCTGCGGAAGGAGCTGCTAAAGAAGCGTACGATTTAGGTTTGAGAAAAGTGGATGTTTATGTTAAAGGTCCTGGTTCCGGTAGAGAAGCTGCAATCAGAGCTTTACATACTGCAGGTTTGGAGATATCTTCTATCAAAGATGTTACTCCTTTACCGCACAACGGCTGCAGACCACCAAAAAGAAGAAGAGTTTAATTTTACGGAGAATTATTAAATGGCAAGATACACAGGTTCTGTTTGTAAATTATGTAGAAGAGAAAGACAGAAGTTATTTCTAAAAGGTCAGAAATGTTTTACTGAAAAGTGCCCTATTGAAACTAAAAACTATCCACCTGGAGAGCATGGCTTAAACAGACGTGCTAAGGTTTCAGAATATGGCATTCAGCTGCGCGAAAAACAAAAAATTAAAAGAATTTATGGTCTTTTAGAAACACAGTTTAGAAATTATTTTGATAAAGCAAATAAGCAAAAGGGAATCACTGGTGAGAACCTAGTAAAGTTACTCGAAAGCAGATTTGATAATGTTATTTACCGGCTAGGTTTTGCTGCTTCACGCAAGCAGGCAAGACAATTGATAAGACACAGACATTTTATGATTAATGATCGTCTCGTTGATATTCCGTCCTATTCACTTTCAGCCGGTGATGTATTAAAATTGATAGATAAGAGTAAAAAACTGGACACGATTCACAGCTCCCTTAAAAGAGTAAAAGATAGTACTTATTCATGGCTAACTGTTGATAAAGCTAATTTATTGGGTACCTTTGTTCAGGTGCCTGAAAGAGAAGACATACCGCTTAATGCCAATGAACAATTAGTAGTAGAACTTTACTCTAAATAAATTTTTTTTGGATTAAAATTAGAGGATCATTAAATGAGTATATCATATTTAAAGATGCCCGATACCGTAGTTCTTGATGAAGCTAGTTATACAAATACTTTTGGCAAATTTTCTCTCGAACCATTGGAAAGAGGATATGGTGTTACATTAGGTAACTCAATTCGTCGTGTATTGTTGTCTTCTTTACCAGGAGTAGCTATTACTTCTGTTAAATTCAGCGGTGTATTACACGAGTTCACGTCAATCGAAGGATCAGTTGAAGATGTGACTGAAATTATTCTTAACTTAAAACAGGTAAGAATAAAATTGCTTGCAAATAAACCTGAAAAAATATTGCTTTCATTTAACGGAGAAGGTAAATGGACTGCCGAAGATATTCAAAAAGCAAGTAACGAACTAGAGATCCTTAATCCGGATCTTCATATCGCTACGCTAAATAAAAATGCTAAATTTGATGTTGAGCTTAGAATTGGAAAAGGAACCGGCTATGTTCCATCTAATGAAAATATAGTTCCGGATCAGACTATTGGCATAATCCCGATAGATTCAATTTTCACTCCGATAAGAACCGTTAAACTTGATGTTGAAAATGTTAGAATAGGGGATAAAAACGATTTTGAAAAACTTTCCCTTGAAGTTACAACTGATGGTTCCATAACACCAGATGATGCACTAACTCAAGCAGCAAAAATTTTGAGAGATCATATTCAGTTGTTCATTAACTTTGATCTTGAACAGGAAGAAGAACAGCAAGAAAGTATTAAGGATACCGAAGCAGACAGAATACGCAAAATGTTACTTACAAATGTTGAAGAACTTGAATTAAGTGTAAGATCTCATAATTGTTTGAAAGCAGCTAATATTACAATATTAGGCGATCTTGTTCGTAAAGATGAAGCAGAAATGCTTAAGTTCAGAAATTTTGGTCGTAAATCGCTCGCAGAGTTAATGGATATCGTGGAAGAAATGGGTCTGGATTTCGGTATGGATGTAGACAAATATATTAAGCAAGAAACAGAAACTAATTAATTATCGCTAAAGGTTTTAAATGAGACATCGAGTAAAAGGCAGGAAGTTAGGAAGAACAGCGAGCCACAGAAAAGCAACACTAACAGCTTTGGCTACTTCACTGCTTAAGCATAAAAGAATTAAAACCACTTTGGCAAAGGCTAAAGAAACACGTGGGTTTGTTGAGAAGTTAATTACCAAAGCAAAAAAAGGTGATCTTCATGCACACAAACAAGTGATGGATGTTATTAAAGATAAAGAAACAGTAAAAGAATTATTTGCTGAGATCGTTCCGAAGATTGGTGACAGACCCGGTGGATATACAAGAGTTGTGAAACTTGGCAACAGATTGGGCGATGCGGCTCAAATGGCTATAATAGAATTGGTTGATTATAATGATATCATTACTGCAAAAGCCGAGGAAAGAAAAGAAGAAAAAGATGTAAAAGCTAAAGAAAAGAAAGAAGCAAAGGAATCAGAAGCTATTGAGGAAGCACAATTTGTTGAAGAATCGGCTAAAGAAAAATAAATTCATCATATAAATTTATAGAATAAGAGTAATCGGTTTTTCCGGTTACTCTTTTTTATTATGTTAACAAAAATAAACTTTGAACGATCTGTTTTTAAATTTAGTGATCTTCCGAAAAAAAATCTTCCGGAAGTTATTCTTTGCGGCAGGTCTAATGTTGGTAAGTCTACGTTTATAAATAATTTATTTAACAGAAAAAATATTGCACGTGTAAGCTCTTCTCCTGGCAAAACACGATCGATAAATTATTACAATATTGACGACACTTTTTATTTTGTTGATCTTCCGGGTTATGGCTATGCGAAAGTAAGCAAAAAGGAAAGAGAATTTTGGGGGAAATTGATTTCTGATTTTATTCTTAACTCTAAAAACATTGAACTTGCAATTCATTTATTAGACAGCAGACACAATCCAAGTGAATTAGATATACGGTTAAATGAGTTGTTGATCTACGCACAAATACCTTCTATAGTTTTGTTAAATAAAGCTGATAAACTGAAACAATCACAATTTAAGGTGACGGTCACAAATATTTCTAACACATTTCCCGAACTTTTACTAGATGAAAACCTATTCTTTTATTCAGCAGCCACGGGCAAAGGGAAAAAAGAAATTATAAAACGATTTTCAAAACTATTTTATTTGAAATAACTTACACTTATTTTTAATTGTTTATATCAAAAATTTGTAAATTAAATAAGCTTATTAAGTTTTACCATATAATTTTTACCGCAAATGGATCACAGACAAAAAAAGCGAATTCTAATTTTCCTTTTAGTGCCAGTACTGGCAGTAATATTGTTTATTACAGATGATCTATTAATACGTGTTATTACTATCATCCTGATAGTAATTTATGTTGCATTCATTATATTTTTGCGAGACTCTGTAAGATTTCAAGGTGGTTATTCCAT
>JBATTD010000655.1:0-3578 GCA_049670345.1 Ignavibacteriaceae bacterium | reverse complement strand
CAGTTCAAACTGGTTGGATAAATTCTGAACTTGAGAAAGAAATATTGCCTTCAATTCCACTAAGGAAAATTGGTTTGCCTAAAGATGTAGCGGATGTTATTGTATTTTTAGCTTCAGACCAAGCTCGATGGTTAACTGGACAAAGAATATTTGTCGGTGGTGGTCACGGTTTGTAAAGTAAAAACGGTATAATCGGCAAGAGCGTATGTTTAAATAAGTAATTAAATTGAGTTCTCAAAAAGAAAGGAGAACTCAAAATGAAAAGTTGTTTTGAAAACAAAGATATTTATGTTGGTATAGATGTTCATAAAATACGCTGGGTAGTTACCGTGAGAACTACGACGATCCGAAACCTCTTAAGCCCGATCAGGCGGTTAATTACACGATTCCGATGCCACATTTGAACCACACTTTCCTCCCTGGTCATCGTCTCATGGTCCAGGTTCAGATCACATGGTTCCCGCTCTACGACCGCAACGTCCAGACATTCGTTCCTAATATCATGTCGGCTCCACCTGACTCATACAAGCCGCAGCGACATCGCGTTCATCACAACTCTAAATATGCGTCGTATTTGAGGCTTTATTTGGACAATACTAATTAAGGGGCCTAGTGAATCGGTTTCGCAACTGATCGCCAATAGGCGTCAGACTGCACATTGGGGTCGGTAGTAAATTAACAATCGGTGCTGTTTCCAGCGCCTCGGCATAACACAGTATGCAACGGACGCTTGTGCGTTGCTGATGAACCTGACCGTTAAACCAAAGCCCCGATAAAGTTTTCCCATCCTTATTGTAATTGCACACTATTTAATTTAGTTTTGAGTTGACAATATGTTAACCCCTTTCTGTTAACTACAATGCTGGCTGGGGAATGCCTGCCTGCCGCACCTGTCTACCGCAGGTAGAGGTAGGTTCCGATTTAGGTGAGTAGGAATTAACCGGAGATGAATACATTAAAAGAGAGATATTGATATTTAATTAACTGTTTATATGGCAATTTTAAAGTTGTATAAGCCCAGGTTATATCGCTTTTCTATCATCACAGAAAAGTCAATTACACTCACTATCTGTGGTATATAACTAATGTCATTAGAAATTTCTTTGTTTTATATTTTTTCTCTTTAAGATACTCCTATGATTGGTAAAATAATATCAAACTATAAAATTCTCGAAAAACTCGGTGAAGGAGGGATGGGTGTTGTATATAAAGCCCATGATACAAAACTTGACCGAACTGTGGCCTTAAAATTTCTACCATCACATTTAACTTTAAACGATACTGACAAAGAAAGATTTTTACAGGAAGCCAAAGCGGCAGCTGCCTTGAATCACCCAAATGTATGTGTTATTCATGATATTCAGGAAGTTGAAGAACATCACTTTATAATCATGGAATGTGTGGATGGAAAAACCCTGCGACAATTGTTAACAGGTAAAGAACAACTTAAAATTGAAAATGCTCTTGAATATGCTATTCAAATTGGAGAAGCGCTGCAGGAAGCACACAACAAAGGAATTGTTCATCGGGATGTTAAATCTGATAACATTATGATTACTGCTGTTAACCAGGCAAAAGTGATGGATTTTGGGCTGGCTAAATTAAAAGGATCTCTAAAGCTGACAAAATCATCCAGTACGGTTGGTACTACGGCTTATATGGCCCCAGAGCAAATTGATGGCAGAGAAATAGACGCCCGCTCCGATATCTTTTCTTTTGGGATAGTACTTTACGAAATGCTTACCGGGCGATTACCTTTTAAAGGGGATTATGAAGCAGCATTAATGTATGCTATATTAAATGAAGAACCTGAGCCTGTTGAAAAACATTTACCCAATATTTCATCTGAATTACTGCATTTAATGAACCGGTCGTTAGAAAAAGACCCGAATAACCGCTACCAGTCAATGAAAGATATGCTTATCGATCTGCGTAGATTGAAAAGGGATACAGTAAAAGTCTCTAAAATATCTGATGATCTTTATAAAACGGTAAAAACTTCTAAAGAAAAAAATAAGATTAAAAAAATCTTTGTTCCCTTATTTGTACTCGTTGTTATAACCCTGTCCGTAATAGGATATATAATTACAAGTTATGATTCAGAAAATGAAGATGAACGTATTCCGATTGCGGTAATCGATTTTATAAATGAAACAAATGAAACAGAACTAAGCGGCCTTTCCGGAATGCTGATTACAGCTTTGGAGCAATCCAAAAGACTTTCCGTATTAACCCGTTCTCGAATGTTTGATATTTTAAAACAATTGAAGATAAGTGAAATTGAAGGTATCGATGAATCATTAGGAAGAAGAATTTGTAAAGAAGCTAAAGTGAATACACTGGCTACCGCTACAATACGAAAATTTGGAAAAATTTATACAATTGATTTTAAAGTTCTTAATGTAGATAAAAACGAATATTTATTTACTTCTAAAGAACAAGGTGAAGGCCAGGAAAGTATCCCTGAAATGATAGATAATCTGTCGGAAAATATACGGATAGGTTTAAAGGAGAATCTATCTGAAATTAAAGCCAGCACCACTAATGTAGCAGAAACAACATCAGAAAATCTTGAAGCTTACCAGCATTTTTTTAAGGGGGAAGAATTTATTGACAAATTGAAATTTGATCTGGCTAGAGAAGAGTTTTTAAAAGCTATAAAATTAGATTCCACTTTTGGTTTAGCCTATTACAGACTGGCTTATGCTGTTGATTGGGAAATGAATCCGCAACATTCAGCTGAGTATATTACCAAAGCCATTTCAATGCTAAATCGCATTCCAGAAAAAGAAAGGTATCTGGCACACGCCATGGCCGTTAATTTACAAGATGGACGAGCTGCTGCAATTGAAGTTCTAAATGAAATGGAAAAGATTTATCCTAATGATAAAGAAATGCTGTATAACATTGGAGATTGGTCTTACCATATTGGAGATTTCGTAAAGGCAAAACAGTATCTTGAAAAGGTGCTTACAATGGATCCTGTTTTTGTACGGGCCCTGCAGCATTTAACATGGACATACAAGGATTTGGGTATGTATGAAAAAATGATAGAAATTGCTAAAAGCTATGTGGCTATATCGGAATCGCAGGATTCTTATAGTTTATTAGCTAAGGCTTATATGCTTACCGGTGAGTTTGAAACAGGATTAATAAAGCTAAAAGAAGTTCGGAAATTACATCCTGATCGTTTTTATCTTTCCAGTTCGATTGCTAGTATATACTATCTTCAGGAGCAATATGATAAAGCAGAAAAGGAATTAAAGATATTAGTTGAAAAAGATAAGCCAACTGAAATTCAGCAGTTAGGTTATACAGCGCTTGCAAACTTCTATCCTTATGTTGGTAAATATCGTGAAACAATACAGGCCTGTGATAATTTGACTGGTTCTTATTGGCAAAGCAGAGATACTTCTTTAGCATCAACTTGGCAAATGGTAAAAGCATTATGTAAGGTTTTCGGATGGAATGATGTAAAGGCTGCCTGGAAAATAGCGGAAAAAACTTTCCCTTTACAGAATCAAATCGATTATTTATTGTATTGGACGTCACTTACTTTACTGTATGTAGCCCATGGT
>JBATTD010000654.1:0-8951 GCA_049670345.1 Ignavibacteriaceae bacterium | reverse complement strand
GTGTAGCACCAACAACCTCATCGGTAACAACCACTCCCGTCGATAATCCTAATTTTTCAGCATGTTCAAAAATTGTGTAAAGTTCATTGTAGCTAGTATCCACTGAGACATAACGATTTTTTGTGCGGTAACCTGTAGCAATAGCAGTTGCTGCTGCTGCAGAATCAGTAATCAAATCATCGATGGACTTTGTAATTGCTAATCCTACTGTATTAAACCTTTTGAAGTTACTGTTATTGTATTTTAAGACATCTGCGGATACATAATTCAACCCCATTCCATCACCGATTAATAAGATGATGTTTTTTGGACGTTCAGTTTCCTGGGCAAATATTAAGCATGGGAGGAATAACAGAAAATAAATTAACCGGGTAAATCGGTTCAACTAACACTCACCTCTTTTTTTTCTACCTTAAAGAGCCAGTTATGAGTATCTTCTTTAATACCACATTGAATTGAAGTAATTTCATCAAATAATTTTACTGCTAATTCTCCCGGTTCACCATTATTAATTACCATATTTTTATCTTTAAAAGTAAGCCAGCCAACGGATGAAATTACTGCTGCAGTGCCTGTTCCAAATACACCTAACAAATCACCCGATTCGTATTTTTCAATCACTTCGTCTATCGTGATCGCTCTTTCGACAATGTTCATATCCCACTCTTTAAGCAGTTGGATAACAGTTTTCCTGGTTATTCCCGGTAAAATACTTCCGTTCAGTTTGGGAGTTACAATCTCGTCTTTCATATTTATGAAGATATTCATTGTGCCGACTTCCTCGATGTAACGTTGTGTTACTCCATCAAGCCATAGTACCTGAGTAAAGCCCTGTTTCATTGCCTTTTCACCAGCTAATAAACTTGCTGCATAATTAGCAGGAGTTTTACATTCGCCTAATCCTTTGCGTACAGCGCGCACATAGTCATCTTGCGCAAGAATTTTAACAGGTTTAAAACCCTCTGGATAATATGCACCAACAGGAGAAAGTAATATTATCAGTTTGTAAGCATTTGCAGGGTTAACTCCAAGGAAAGGATCGTTGCCATAAATAAAAGGTCTTATATATAAAGATTCTCCCTGATTAGTGGGAATCCAATCACGTTCAATATTAATCAGTTTTTTTAATGCGGAAAGTAGAAAATCACTATCCACCTCCGGGATACAAATTCTTCGTGCCGAATTATTTAATCTTTGGAAATGCTGATCTGGTCTAAAAATAACAACTTCGCCATTAACTGTATTGTAAGCTTTTAAGCCTTCGAAGATCGCCTGCCCGTAGTGGATGAACATAGTCCCAGGGTGCATTTGTAAATCACTCAATGATTTAATTACCGGATTATGCCATCCTCTATTTTTGGTATAATCCATTTCAAATACGTGATCAGTAAATATTTTGCCAAAACCAAGATTACTCGGAAACTGAATTTTCTCAGTTCTTTCTTTTATCTTATAAATGATTTGTTCCATCTTTCAGTCCATAAATAAATTTGAAAGAGTAGTGTATTAAGTTTATATTAAGCATAATTTAAAGATAAGTCAACAGTTCAAACATTAAATTATGTTTAATAGATCATTTTTTAGAATTATATATCCCAAATGATTTTGCTAAAAGATAAGCATCCATAGAAAATAATCCAGAATTAGAATCATAGCGGCAGACAAAACAAAAGAGCGTATTGTTGCTTGCCCAACCCCTTCTGCACCTCCCGATGTATGAAATCCAATATGGCAACCCAACAGTGCGGTAACACCGCCGAAAACTACTGTCTTAAATAAGCCAGCAGTAAAATCCGAAAATAAAAAGAACTTTTTCACAGAAATAAAAAAAACAGAAAAAGAGACACCAATAAAATACTTAGAAACTAAAAAAGCACCAAAAACAGAAATAACATTTGCAAACACAACCAGCACAGGCATCATAAATACCGAGGCAACAACACGCGGCATTGCTAAAAACCTAACTGGTGGCACAGCCATAATTTCAAGTGCGTCAATTTGTTCTGTAACCTTCATAGTTCCTAACTCTGCAGCAATAGATGCACCGACTCTTCCGGCAATCACAATTCCTGTAAGTACAGGACCTAATTCTGTAATTATAGCACGGCTTGTAGTGCCTCCCAAAAGCGACATAGGTGCAATTCCCTTTAGCTGATAAGCCGCCTGCCATGCAGCAACAGCCCCTGTAAATGCAGCAATGATAAGCACCAGCGGAAGAGAACCAATTCCAATATGCTCCATCTGGTATAAAACATTGCGCTTATTTTTTTTTAAATACCGAAGACTTTTTGTGATACCGATTAGCAGAATTGCAACCTGCCCAAGTTCAGATAGGAAGTTTAATACTTTACGACCGATTATTTCAAAAAATCTGCTTACCATTAGTCATTGATATTTATTTGTTCCTCTAATCTAATTAAAAAAATCTATTTGTTAATGAATTAAATCTGCCCCTGGATAAACTTTTTTACATTTGATTAGAGTTTCCAATAAATAAAACATTGTTTTAAAATAAATGTTGGGCACCATAATGAGACACATCCATAACACCTTTTTTGGTACCAAATATCTGCGTAGAATAAGCATTAAAAAAGAATGATATTTACTGCAAAAGAACAATTGGCATAAACCATTGATTTACAATTCGTTATAAATAGAAATATTTTCAAGTTCCACCGGTAGAGGGATTTTATGGAGTATTTTTTGCAGATAAATTTTTTAGCACCATTATTGTAAGAATCAAGAAATTAGGGATAAACTATTTAGAGGGCGAAACTTCGGAGGGTAAGTATAAGGCCGGTTCGTCCGGCCCTTTATTATTTAAGCTATGGAAGAAAAAACTATTAAAATCATAGAACAAGTTCCAGTAGGAATTATAACATTTTCTGCAGGTGGCGAAATTGATTATGTAAATCAAAATTTCAGAAAATTTGGGATACTATATCATTTTGAACCTTCAACCCTCCCTAGTAATAATATTCTACAAATAGATCTCTTTGCAAATATCAGCATAAAGGATGAATTACATCAACTTCTTGAAGGGCTTCCTTTTGAGAGGGAGATAAAAAAAATAACTACAAATGACGGCAGTCAAATTGATTTGATAGTAAAGGGTTCACCTATTTTTGAACAAGATGAAATTATTGGGGGAATACTTTTAATTGAGGATATCAAAATTCTTCTAAAGACAAAAGAGGAATTAGAACTAAAGACGGAGTATTTTGAAAAGGCAATTCATTCTGTAAACGATGTGATGATCGTTACTAACTCTCAAGGAATTGTTCAGTTTGCCACAGGCACAGCATTAAAGAAAATAAACATAACTGATAAAAAAATTGTTGGCGGAAACATTCTTGATCTTTTTGATGGAGAAGTTAAATCTTTATTCTCAGACAAAATTGAAAAGGTTAACTTAATCATTGAAGCATCTAGGTTTGATTTTGATATTGGACAGCCTGATGAACGATACAGTTTCGAGTGTAAATTAGAACCGATATTAAATAAACGCGGTACATTGCAATTTCTCTTTTTCTTTTTCAATAACATAACTGTTGATGTTTCAGAAAAGAAGAGGCTGGCAAAAAAAGTTGATGAGCTGTCTTATTATAAATCTATAACCAACAACCTTAAAAATGCATTATTTACACTTGATAAAGAAGGAAAAATAATCTACTGGGATGAACAATGCGAATTGCTTTTCGGATTATCAGGCAAAGATGTTTTGGGAAAATTTTTCGGCAGCACACTTGAATTGTTTGATAAAAGATTTTTTGAAAACATCAAAAAAGATTTAGAGAAGGAAAAAATCTGGAAAGTAAATTTAAACATATTTGGCAAAGAGCATAAAAAAGAAATCTTCGAAGCAAAACTCTCTTACCTCGATGATTACCAAAATACAATTGTTGTTCTTTGTTCAAATATAACCCGCAAAGTAAAAGAGGAGGATAAATTAAAACTTGCTGAGGAAGCCTATAAAAATTTATTGGAAAACACGAGTGATTTGATATGTAAAGTTGATAGTATCGGAAACATAATTTTCACAAATAAAACATTTTTAGAAGTTCTCGGTTACAACAGGGATGAAATAAAACATAAACAGTTTAATCATCTTATTCAACCGCAATATTTTGAAAATAATATCTTCAATATTAGCTCTTTTGATAAAACAAAGCCAACAATAATTGAGCTGCCTATACTTACTAACAAAGGTTCTTCGTTATTAGCTAAAGTATCATTTATACCAAAAAGGGAAGGCGGAAATTCTCTAAACTATTTATGCTATATTACAGAAATTCCGGCAACAGAAGAAGTTGATGAAATTGATTTGTTATATCCGGCACTTATCAAAGCTTCGCAGGATGGAATTGCTGTTGAAAGAGACGGAAGGATTGTAGTTGCTAACGATTCATTTGCACAAATATTCGGATATGACTCCGGCGAAAAATTAGCAGGAAAAGATCTGCTCGATCTTGTTTCCAACGATGACATTCTTAAAGTTGCAGAATATTTCAGATTAAAAGAACACGACAAAAATGCGCCGGACAGGTTTGAGTTTTTAGGAAAGAAAAGAGATAACACTTATTTCTATACAGAGCTTTCAATCTCTTCATTCGAATCGAATGATAAAAAATATATTGTGATGGTTACAAGAGATATTACCGAAAGAAAGAGAGCACAAAAAGTAATACGTGAATCGGAAGAAAAGTACAGAAATATTACTGAGAATATCGATGACTTTTTATATACGTTTGAGAGAGTAGAAAATTATATGCGACCTCTCTTCTATACAGTTGCAGTTGAAAAGATTACCGGTTATGATCAAGCGGACTTCCTTGGTGATTCAAAATTGTTTTTGAAGATCATCCACCCGGACGATTTTACTGATGTGAAGAAAAGACTATCTGCCATGTTTAGAAGTAATATCCAACAGTCCGGTGAAATGGACTTCAGGATAATTAATAAGCAGGGAAATATTGTTTGGGTTAGAAATAAAGTCAATTTCATTAAAAATTCTTCCGGAGAGATTCAAAAAATTTACGGTTTGGTAAGTGATATAACTCTTAAGAAGCGTGCCGAAGAAGAAATGAAAAAATCAACCGATGAACTTATAAAACTTAATGAAACAAAAGACAGATTTCTTTCCATTATATCACACGATTTACGAACACCTTTCAGTTCGATTTTAGGATTCACAGATTTGTTGGCTAATGATGAAGAATTAACTAATGAAGAACGCAAACAGTACGTTAAGTATATTCAGGAATCTTCAAAATCAATGCTATCGCTTGTAAATTCGCTGCTTGATTGGACACGTTTACAAACAGGTAGAATTCCATTTGAGCCGGAGAGAATTGATCCAAGCTCGCTGATTGAAAAATCAATTCATTCAGTATCCGGCGATGCTTTGAGTAAACGAATAGAAATATATTCAACAGTCAGCAAAGGGAAATTTATTTTTGTAGATAAAAGTCTTATCAACCAGGTTTTTAACAATCTATTATCTAATGCAATTAAGTTTACAAAAAACAACGGCAGAATTACAATCTCAGTAAGACCCGCATCAACATTAAGCTTTTTGGAATTTTCGGTTAGAGATAACGGGCAGGGAATTAAAGAAGAAAACCTCGATAAGCTGTTCAGCGTTGACACAAAGTTTACTACAGCAGGAACAGCAGGCGAAAAAGGAAGCGGTTTGGGTCTTTCTCTTGTTAAAGAGATAATTGAAAAACATGGCGGAATTATCTGGGCTGAAAGCGAATATGGAAATGGTTCTAATTTTAAATTTACTCTTCCCGTTGCTTCCGCCAATATTTTAATTGTAGATGATAACAGAACCGACGGTTTGCTTTATTCAAAGATACTTAAAAACATCACACCCGATTATACTGTTGATTTAGCTTCTAACGGTGTGGAAGCACTTGAAAAAATAAAAAACTCTCCTCCTGCTCTTGTAATTACAGATCATTCGATGCCAGAAATGAATGGCTATGATTTGGTAAAACAATTAAAGAAAGAAGGATTATTGGGAAAACCTCCTGTTATAGTCTTAAGCACTGAGATGGATAGAAATATTATTGGAGATTATAATGAGCTTGGTGTTGAGTATGTATTTCAAAAACCGGTAAACCTTAGAAACTTTAAGCAAGCTGTTGAAAAATCATTAAGAAAATATGTTACCGGAAGCAGGTGATCTAAATTGCCCTGTAAACATACCAGTTAGGTAATACTTCTTCTATATAAATAAATCGTTCCGGCGAAATTTTTGGCATTGACGATTTGTTTTTACTGAATATATATCCAACTTCTATTCGATCAAATCCACCAACAAGAATAAAAATACATTGCGGATATATTTCATCAATATAAATATATTCAAGGTTTAGTTTATTCATTAAAAAGTTTAAATCATCGGCACGTTTCTTATCAAACGCTCCAGCAATATTG
The DNA here is from genome assembly GCA_049670345.1 of Ignavibacteriaceae bacterium. Lineage (GTDB taxonomy): Bacteria > Bacteroidota > Ignavibacteria > Ignavibacteriales > Ignavibacteriaceae > BMS3ABIN03. Next base: position 2,507 of record JBATTD010000654.1, on the reverse strand, counting down.
TAAAAATCATTAATGTTTTCAGAGAGAAATGATTTTAGCTGCTCATCGGTTCCAATTATTAATTTAAGAGTTTTTAATAATGATGATACGGAGTCGGGAAGGTTTTCAATCCGTGATAGAGAATCGGTGGAACTGTAAATAAATCCTGGCAGTTGAAATTTTCTCACAGCTTCAATTTTCCAACTTCCTGAAATGTTTCTCACATAGCAATAAAAATTAGCCGTATTGCCATCATCCTTAATAACAATTCCATAAACACCTGTTTGATTGTTTAACTCGATTTTTTTGAAGGTAACATTTGCTCTTCCATTTAGTTCTTCCCCAATACTTGGATAGTTCACATCTTGCATCATTTCGCCGATGAGATATTTATCTTTTGCTGGAAATTGAGTTTGATTAAAAAACATATCAACCAACCATTCGGAGGAGTTTTTAGGATAAACATTTTTCTGTGCAGTAACTGTGCTGAATGACAGTAAAGAGAGAATTAAACTGAGAAGAAATAAATTGTATTTGTACATCACTCTTTTCCTCATCTTTTCTTCAAAACAATTCCGGTAGAAGGATCGAGAACTGCTCTAGTGGATATTACGGTAAGTGCTTCAACACCGGAGCTGTGGGCATCAACTAAAATTTCCCATTCACCCTCAGGAAGAAAATATTCTTCCGCCATTTCCGTATTTGCATTGAACAGAACAATAAACTTATCGCTGCTATAATCTAACATATACCCCATCGCAAAAGGATTATCCTTTACAATAAAAAATTGAACTTGCTCGTATTCTGCATGCCGAAATGCTTCATATTTTTGTCTGAGTTCAATTAGTCCTTTATAATAATTCAGCAAGTCCTCATTGATTTTTGCGTGATTATAATTGATATAATTTGTCTCGTTATCCTTATCATAACTGTTGTGATCTATCATTCCTTTGTGTTTATCCTTCACGCCGATATCTTTAGGAATAACTTTACTACGGGCAAATTCCTGTCCTTCCGATATCATTGTAATACCACGGGAAGTAAAGAGGAATAGTGCAGCAAGCTTATTAAGTTTTAACTGCTTCCAGGTTAGCTTAACATGTTCATTCATGTCTTCAATTAACTCATCTTTTTTTACATCACCTAATCCTAAACGAATAAAATCCCCGAGAGTGTAACCGTCATGTGATTCCAAATAATTAACCGAATGCTCGGGTAATTTAAAAAGTCCAAGTTTATCTTTAGTAAGAGTTCCATTCACATAACTTTTAATTCTATCAGGATTATTATTACCATACCATTTTCCGAAAATCCAGCCATTGCCATTGAATGGATTTTCTCCTTTAATTCCGTTTCTAATTTGATCATTCCATGCACCCCAGCCTCGTACTGAAAATCCGGATGGGTCATATCCACCGCCCCATGGCTCGCATACAAAAATTACTTGCGGATTGATTTTCTGCGCTTCATGAATTACTTCTTCAATTGTTTCCCAATCAATTAACTTTCCAAGATCAAAACGGAATCCGTCTACATGATATTCCTTCATCCAGTATAAAATGCTCTCAACAATTAATCTTCGAGACATAGGATGTTCGGTTTTGAAATCATTTCCGCAATGACTTTGAGCAGTATATTCACCCTGTTCATCCAAACGAAAATAATATTGTTTATCAATCTCCTTCAGGTTTCCAAGTTCATATTCCGATATGTGATTGTAAACCACATCCATTATCACCGCTATTCCTTCTTTGTGGAACGCTTTAACCATATCTTTAAAATCATTAACTGCCTTTGCATCCTTACCACTCCATTTATTCCATTCGATGTTTCTAACATATTCACTGTAATAAGCTTCGGGTGCAAAGTATGCTGCGGTCATATAACCCCAATGATTTATTTCGTACGGATTCCATGAATTAAACTTGCCCTTTAAGGAATCTTTAAATGGAATTTCAATATTTGCAAATTCCTGGGTGGGTAATAATTCAACAGCATTTACGCCGAGGTTCTTTAAATAATCAATTCCGCCGGTTTTTCCTTTTTCAATTAATCCCTTATACGTTCCCCTTTGTTTTACTCCTGAGGAAGGATGTTGAGTCATATCACGAATATGCATTTCGTAAATGATTAGGTCGCGCCAATCCATTTGTACCAAATTATCACCTTCCCAATCATAATCATCTTCTTTAATAACAATGGCACGGCGCGGATTAAAGTAAGTGTTAAAGGTTGTAACTGCCTTAGCATACGGATCCAGACAAATTATATTTTCTATTCCAGCAATATCTTCGTGTTTAACTCTATATCCATAAAATGAACCGTATAATTCACCTTCAAGTGACACCTCCCAAACACCATTTTCATCTTTTTCCATATCGTAAGCTTTTCCGAAAACTTGTTCGAGATTTTCAAACATTATCAGTTTTACATCTTCTGCTGAGGGAGAAAATACACGGAAAAATGTTCTTCCGTCTTTAACAAATGAGCCGAGTTTTTTATCTGAATATAATTGATCGAACTTTTTT
>JBATTD010000653.1:0-2975 GCA_049670345.1 Ignavibacteriaceae bacterium | reverse complement strand
ATATTTTTATGCATCACAGTACCTGAGTTTAAAGCGTAAAGTGTCATGTTTGTTCTAACTTTTTTTGTCTCAATCAGAGCATTGATTTCAGCTTCGGATACATCAAGCAATTGCAGTTTGCGGATAGCATTCTCAACCAATTCATTTCCGGATTTTTTTATGCTTTCCAATGAACTCTGGCTGGAAGTGTTGTTATAAGAAAGAGCAGTTAACAACTCTTGTTGTGCTGCCACAAGCTGTGGCGAGTAAATATCCATAAGTTTCTGCCCTTTGCGAACTTCCTGCCCTGTGTAATTCACATAGAGTTTCTCAATCCACCCGGAAACTTTTGTTGTAACTAAATACTCCTTTGTTTCATCTTTAAGCAGTACACCGTTAGTAGTAATTTTGGCTGATAATCTTTTTTTCGAAACAATCTCTGTTTTGACGTTCATATATTGCTGCACCTGTGGATCTATCGTAACTATGCCCTGGGCACCTGATTCATCTTCATAAACGGGAACTAAATCCATTCCCATTTTTGATTTACCCGGCTCATTGTATATTTCATTCAGATCCATTGGTGCGCGCCAGTAAAGTATTTTTTTCTCCCCAGAACTTTTACTGTTATTATTTTTAATAGGTGTGAGATTCATTTCGCAAATAGGGCACAAACCTGGTTCATCCGAAATAATTTCCGGGTGCATTCCGCAAGTATAGAGCTGTTTTTCATCAACTGATGAAATATCTTTACTGCCGCTACTGTTAAAGAAGATAAAGTATCCGGTAACTGCAACAGCAATGATTAATCCGATTATTACTGCTATTTTTTTAACGTTCATTTCTATTCTCCAATTATAAATTTCTCAAACTTGTGCCAACTAAAAACTCAAGTTCGGCTACCTGTATCAGGTAATCTGTTTTTAACCTGTAAAGATTTGTTTCAATTTTAAATAGCTGATCCTGTGCATCGATTACATTTATAAAATCAACTTCGTTAACCTGGTAACTTGCAAGTGCAGAACTAAAATTTTGCTGCGACTGCGGAAGTAATCCTTCCTCAAAAAGTTTTATTCTTTCTTCAATCGATTCCAATTGTGAAACCGAAGCGCCGAAATTGCTATTCAAATTTTGAAGTGCGGAAGAGTACTGGTCGGAATACAACTGCTGCATCGAAACAAACTCCTCAACCTTTGAAGAAACCTTTCCACCGTAATTAAGCGGGAGCGAAATTCCCACTATCACTGAAAAGAAATCATCTAACGGTGTTTGATTTACAGCAATTTCTTCACGAAAAGAATACTGTAATCCCAGAGTGAAATTCGGATAGAAATCTTTTTGAGCGATATTTTGGTTTAGCCGTGCTTTCTGTTCTGCATAAGCTATCCCTTTAAGAAAAGGTCTGTGTATCCGGGAAAGAGAATCGAGTTCGTTTACAGATATATCCACAAAAATTATGTCATCAAAATATTTCGTTTCAATTTTGGTATAGGGATCTCTAAGCAGCAGTGAATTAAGTTCCGCAAGGACTGATTTTTCTTTACTCTTAAGATCTTCAATTTTCTCTGAGATATTCGTTATCTCAAGCTGTACTTTGATCAGGTTCTGCTGGCTTGCAGTTGCAACTGTATATTTTGTACTCACCACATCCGCAATCTCTTCTAAAAGCTTTTTACTTTCTTGCATATAGAGCAGTGCTTTTCTTACGTAACTCAGTTTAAAATATTTTGTGCTAACCATTTTACGAATTTCATTTACCGCATCATTAATCTCCTGCCTTACAATCGATGTATCGACTGAAGCTGCTTCTGAAATAGCGGATAATTTTCCAGGAAATGGAAACATCTGGCTCAATCCAACAATTTTTCCGGTCATCGGTTCCTGTGTAAAAGAAAATGAGTTTACCGGGAGATTTATCAAACCAAGAGTTAGCATCGGATCAGGAAGATTTGAGTTTTGTTCAATTCTACTAAATGAAGCATCTTTTTTTGCCCTTAACATGTTGAGTTTGGGGCTTACCCTTATTGCTTCTTCTACTAAAAGGTCAAACTCCTGCGGTTGTGCAGTTATGTAAAAGGTGTTAGTTAAAATTATTATTACGGTTAATATTAAATTAATACTTCTCATTTCTTTTCCGGTTTCAATTAAGGTTTTAAACGAATCATAAAAATTGAATTAGCTACAGCAGGATTAAACGCAAATTTCCCGCTGCAAAATTCTGCAAAGAGAGTAGTATAATTTTATATTATAAGGACGGAGTTAAAGATGTAAAGATCGTTCCCGTGCAAGGGAGGCGATGAATCGAAAGCGTAAAGTGAATGTGATTTTACAATTTGTTTATCATTGATTAAAATACTTAATGGTAACTCAATAATTGATGAAGTTAAATTATTCTTAACTTCTTCTTTAAAGTAAAGGAAATCATCCTCAACCTTGTTATCAATAACCTGGGTTTCACAGCAATTAGAATGATCTTCAACAGTTTGGATCTCACATTCAGTTTCCATTGATTCGCAGCCCTGCATTGATTCCGGCTGCTCCATAACCTCACACGTACCACATTGCTCTGTAGATGCTTCTTCCATCATCTTACAAAAATGCATTGTAATCGTGTACCCTGTTGTTGAGAACAAAAAGGATAGTATTAAGCCAACTATGTAAAACTTTTTAATCATTTCTGTGCCAAATGTAAATACTTAATTATTATAAAGCAATGATAATACCACTATAAATGTTACATAATTCTCATTTATTGTTATACAATTCCAATTTTCTCATAAATTTAGTAAATGATACAGGAAGCGGTTCATGTAACGGTGTAAATACAGGTTATTATTTTTTTATAGCCAAGATTACATAAAATTAAAGATGATGAATTTTACCCACGACTTTTAAGTCGTCACTATTCTATAATAAAAAAGGGACACAATAAATCGTGTCCCTTAAGTATAAAATATTAAGTCGAGAAGTCTATCTTCTCATCCGGTCCCGAGATT
>JBATTD010000652.1:0-1817 GCA_049670345.1 Ignavibacteriaceae bacterium | reverse complement strand
ATTATCAAGCAATTCATTTCCATAATAACCTTCAACTCCCAACCTAAAATGATCCCCGATATCCTGAGTCACATTTGCAAAAACGTTTTTATATTTATCTTTATCAAATGCTCTGAACAAAGATGCTTCACCGATTCTAGTTCCGTTTAACACTTCTAAAGTAATACCTGTTCCGGTATCGAATCCATAATTAAATATTACACCTCTATCATAAGTCAGGTTTATCCTGGATTCACCTGGTCGAACAATATAAATTATATAATCATCAAAGGTTAATCTCAGTTCCCGCTTAAAGAGAGGATCTGAAACCTGAAACTGACCAATATAAAAATCAATTTCAGTGTTAAAAACATTATTGAACATCAAAAAGGCATCTTCAATTCCGGCAACATTTCCTCTTTCACTAAAAAAGAAATAAAAGTAGTAAGAAATATCCTTTGCAATAGAACCGCCGGAAAGAAGCTTTAATAAGTAAGGTGCTGTAAAATCGGTGAACTCAGAGTTCCTGATATTATAGGTCATATATCCTTCGAACCTAATAGCGATTGGCAGTTCCCTTAACAGAGAAAGATCCTCATCACCGGTTTTTACATAGTAACGTGGTGCATCTTTATCTTTGAGAACAAATCCGTTTGTTGCAAAATCATTACCATAAGCTTTTAGTTTGGGAATTGGAGCGTGACAGGTTTTGCAACTCATTTTATACTTTCGTGCAAATGCAGGAATACTAAAAATATCTTCAGCCGAAAGTGATAGTATTATAACTATGAAAAGCGATAATGATAGTATTTTTTTCATTTTGATCCTCAATATTTATGTATGTCATTCCGTACTTATATACTGATAGGCTTGCTTGAGGCGGGACCTATCTATAATAAAATCAATTGATGCCGGATCAAGTCCGGCATGACAAAATAAAACTAAGGCAATATTTCTACATAAGTAGAGTGATCATTTACCTCGATAACATCAGCTTCTTCAGGAACGTCTAAAAATTCCGCAACCGGTTGTACTAATTTTTGATAGTTTAGCACTGCTTTTACCGTAAGCGTACCGGGAGCTAAATCATCGGGAAGATCAAATGTAAAAGTCTCTAACTTGGTTTCTCTCGGACCGAGTCTGTAATCCACTCCAAGCGATGCCGTATTCCACTGCTGCATGGTCATTCTTCCCTGGGGATCGAAGTAAGGCATTCTGAAAATTCTATCTCCAATTGGAACACCATCTCTTTGCACTCCTTTAAATCCAGGATCGTCTAAGGCAATTCCCATATCCTGGTAAGCAAGTACATCGCTGGCAATAGTATATTCTTCTCCCTCAAATCCCTTTTTATCTACTGCTAGATGATACTGATTACCTTCAGCATCTGTTGCAAAAACATCGAGCCATACAATTCTGTCTTCTACAGAACCAGTTGGGAATTTGTGACCTGTTTTTTGGTTGAAAAGGGCAACAGTAAATTTAACGGTTTCACCCGGTTCAGCTTCATTAATATCGGGATGAACTCTAAGTTCAATCGTTCCTCTAACTTTGCCGGGATCATGTGCGCCATGAAAAAGATGCTGCCAAACATCTGGGTACAACTCTCCCATATCTGCTGATAAGCCTTCTGCTTGAGTCATATGGCAAGTTTGACATTGAACCCCTTGTTTGGAGTATGGCCCTTCCTTCCATTCAAGATGTGTTGATTTTACCCATATACCATAAGGACTCATTTCATTATGGCATGTTCCACAAAAATCACCTGTTGTTATAAAATCTGATTTAGCAACTTCATGCTCAGGAGACTCACCCGTACCTCTTGGTCCATATTTAAC
>JBATTD010000651.1:0-2095 GCA_049670345.1 Ignavibacteriaceae bacterium | reverse complement strand
GTATTTATTTTACGATTCTCCTAAAACCAGGCACGGTGATGTAGATAAACTTGCTCACTTTTTCGGCAATGCATTTATTGGTTACTCCGAAAACATCTTTGACTTGTCTTCTCTAATTGGTTATTTTGTGGAATCTTTTGAGGAGAGTTTTAAAGTGCAGTCGAAAGTTGATTACCGTGATTTGGATGTTAATTGGTACGGTGATCAGTTCGGAAAATTACTAAATAAAAATGAGGAACTTCTTCCGTCTCAAATAATGCTGATCCGTTCATTAAAATATTTTAGGATTTCACCATGAAATCAATACTAATAATTGATGATGAAATACAGATATGCGAAAGCATAAAAATGATACTTGATTATGCAGGTTATGATTCGACTTACACAACCGATGCAAAAGAGGGATTAAAAAAACTTGCCGCTAATCAGTATTCCGCCTTGCTGCTTGATATTCAAATGCCTGAAATGAATGGCTTTGAAGTGCTTAAAAAAGTTAAGATTTCAAATATCGATCTATCAGTAATAATAATATCTGCACACGGCAGTGTAGAGAATGCAATTAAAGCAACCAAGCTCGGCGCATTCGATTTTATTGAGAAACCGATTGACCGCGACAAACTTTTAATAAGTGTCCGCAATGCAGTTGAACAATCGAATCTTTTAATTGAAAATAAAGAGATAAAGAAAAGTTTAGAAGGGGAAGGAGAAATACTCGGGGAGAGCAAAGCAATTAAAAACATTTTGGAAATGATCGAAAAAGTTGCTCCACTTGATACACGCGTATTAATAACCGGTGAAAACGGATCCGGTAAAGAATTAGTTGCCAGGGCAATTCATCAGAATAGCTTACGTAATGATCAACCTTTTGTTGAAGTTAACTGTGCTGCTATTCCGAATGAGCTGATTGAGTCAGAGTTATTCGGGCATGAGAAAGGTTCATTTACAGGCGCTGTTCAAAAACGTATTGGTAGATTTGAACTTGCAAACAAAGGTACATTATTTTTGGATGAAATTGGTGATATGAGTCATCAAACTCAGGCAAAAGTTTTGCGAGCCATAGAAGACGGGAAAATAGAACGTGTGGGCGGCGGTAAAAAGATTGAAGTTGATGTAAGGATTATTGCAGCAACAAATAAAAATTTAAAAGAGGAAATTGAAAAGGAAAATTTCCGTGAAGATCTATTTCACCGGCTGAATGTAATCCCAATAATCATTCCGCCACTAAGAGAACGTTTGGAAGACATACCTATTCTGATTGAACATTTTGCCGATGACATTACTAAAAAACATAAAAAAGGCCCTGTAAAATTTAATTCTGATGCAATTCAATTCCTTAAAAGTTTAAACTGGAGCGGCAACATAAGGGAACTAAGAAATATAGTTGAAAGAATTATTATTATTGTTGATAAAAGTGAAATTGATAAAAAAGATATAGAATTTTTATTTGCTCCGGGTCAGGCATCTATGGATGAAATAATTGATGGCAGTAATTCATTCCAGGAGTTTAAAGAGAAAGCAGAGCGCGCTTTTATCTTAAAACAATTAAATATTAACAATTGGAACATTAGCAAAACAGCAGAAATGCTGGAGATACAGCGAAGTCATCTTTACAACAAAATGAAAAAATACGAAATTGAAAAGGGAGAATAATTATGAGTACAATCTTCTCCAAAATAATTAATAAAGAAATTCCTGCAGATATTGTTTTTGAATCGGAAAATATTTTAGCTTTTAAGGATATAAATCCGCAGGCACCAGTTCACATTCTTATAATTCCTAAAATTGAAATACCAAAAGTAACCGACTTAAACGGAAAGGAACATGCCGCTCTTTTAGGTGATATGATTGATGCTGCAAACAAGTTAGCAATAGATATGGGAATTTCAGAGGAGGGTTTTCGGTTGGTTTTTAATTGCGGTGATAATGGCGGACAGGAAGTTTATCATTTGCACCTCCATTTATTAGGCGGCAGGCAAATGAAATGGCCTCCAGGTTAGTTTTAATTTAGAATGAAAAATTAAAAATGTATAATTAAATAATGTTACGACGTGCCCATTTCAATAATGTCATATCCATATTGTGCCCTGATAATATT
>JBATTD010000650.1:0-1609 GCA_049670345.1 Ignavibacteriaceae bacterium | reverse complement strand
TATTTTTATTCTCATTTCTTAATTTCCAAAATATCATTAAATCACCTCCGGCTGCTAATATAAATAGTAACCCAAAACCGTATATACCATTATGCCCGATTACTAATCCAGTAATTGTTGGTATTATTCCTAAAATAAAAAGTGGTGATAATAAGACTATTCGATAATCTCTTACCTTCAATGGTTCTTTACAATGGCAATAAGGTGTTAAAAACTTCCAGTAAATTCCAAATTTAATACTCTTCATTCCCTGCTTGCTAAACTTCATTGCAAAAAAACCGTGTATTAATTCGTGAATAACAACACCAACCAAATAAATCAGCCAATATGGATAATTAAATAAGATTGCCGGTTTCTCCCAAATAAATGAATATAAAAAGTATAAAATTAGAAGGATTGGGAGAAGAGAAATTATTGCATGAAAATTAGCTTTCCAAAAGCTAATTGTTACATCTCTTTTTCTTAAACTTTCTGTTTCCATAACAATGAAATTTATTTTGCAATAATTAATAAAATAGCAAATAATTCAGCAATTATTTTTTCTAACGCAGCGGTTCTTTAATTATTTTTTGAGTTAATTTTCTTAATAGCGATAAATTCAGCATAGGCCTTCACCATTGCGCGACAACATTCAGCAGGCGTAGGGCCGCCTTCCCACATCCCTCTGCACGGTTCTTCAATCAGCCGGGAACGGTTTTGTCTTACCCACTCACGTGCTTCATGATAAAGAGGAGGATCGTTTGAAGAAGTTGTCACAGAGATGATTCGCTCGTTTATCACTTTCACGTGAAATGTATCAGTGACGTTGAAATCTATTTCAAGTGCGCCGATCAAGTCATCTTTTACTGTTACCGGACAAATGACCAAAGAATCGTTCTTTGCCACACACGGGTGCCGATCAATAATTTCATAGTTGCCACCCTCTGCCCAGCCTTGATAGTAGAGGATTGAAGGTTTGGATTCTTCAGCATATTTAAGAGTGAATTCAAGTTCATCCGAATTGAACGAATAAAAGGCATCAATGAATTCATTCGCTGCTGCGACGTTTTTTTCCACGTCAAACTCAGAATCAGAGTGCGACGAGTCTTTGCACCCGGAAACAAACAACAGAGACACCAGTATGATTGCTTTGATATACACTTCTCTCATTTCTGATCTGAATACCATTATGGCCTCCTAACGGTGATGCAAATAAACCGTCCCGCTTGCGGGGGATCCCATTGATTTGCTGGTTATGTGGTTTATTCAAACAAATCCATACCCCTAATATTTTCTTTGATATCAAAACAATAAGGAGTCATATTTTTTAATTTTAGCCAACCTTCACTGTTGTTATATAAAATTTTCACCCACCAATTAAAATTTGGTCTTTCTATCATAACGCCTTTATGTATTGATTTATCATAAATTTCTTCGTTATCCTCTGACTCATAATATTTAATGGGCCAAAATACATCAGTAAAAATTTTTTCACCATTGTAATAGGCGATAAATTCTCCCTCAATACATCTTAACACAATGAGTGTGTCATTTTCAGCGAAATTATTAAATGACTGTGTGATTAGCACTTTCCCAAAATTTAAGTAGTGGATGTTTCCTAAAATTGAGG
>JBATTD010000649.1:0-2979 GCA_049670345.1 Ignavibacteriaceae bacterium | reverse complement strand
ATTTACACCATAATACGGATTTGGAAATACGTTGATCTCATTAGTCTGCGAGCGTGCCAGATCATTAGAGAATGTTGGTGCGGTTGTCGAAAAAGTAAAATTATCTATACCCATCTGAATTGGATTTGCATATATAATAGATACGACAGCGCCCAACCCATAATTTGTACCGTAATGTACAGTCATCCAGGTGGCAAGAGCATTGAATTCATCCGGACCATTATCTATCTGTATTACCTGGTTTGGGTCATAGGGACTGTTAACAATCATAGCGTACATTCTGTTACTTGGATTCCAAGCCCAGAACGGGTCTTCGAATCCATCACGTGCACGATCAATATATGTAAGATTAACCTGGAAGGGATTATCCGGATCATCTACATTCCATACCTCAAAAGGAATTCTGATAAGGAATGGCGCTTCTGTGCCGTAGTTGGGATTGAGTGGGTGATTTGCCAAGGAGGGGCTGGGAGGGTCAGGGGTATTCAATCTGAAACACGTAGCTATCTGTCCACCCTCTATTACCTGGTAAACTGTTTGGCCATGCATTATAGTTCCACCACTACTATCATCATAAACACCGGTAAATCGGTATTCATAGTCCTGCTGGAGTTCTTCAAGAACTAGGGTACCAATATGATAACCCGCCGCATCAAAATCAATGTTGTCCCATACCTTACTACTAATAGTGTTACTAAAAAATGTATAGTTTAGTATATCCAGAGTTGTGGTGCTGGATTCGTCGGGGTTGAATGTTAATTCAGTGGTACCTGTCGGATCTTCTATAAGTTCAACTGAAAAGTAGTTTATAGGTGCTACATAGTCAACCGACATGCTAATCTGAAATCCATCCGCAGTTGGAGCTGCATCATCACCGACGTTCGCATTAAAAAAGTCAGTGGGAGGAAACTCAATTATACCATTATTAAGACTTTGATCTTGCAATGCAAGTTGGCCAGTTTCTGTATCTGTTACATCCCATGTGTCGGCAATTCTCGTTACTGATCCAATCTCGGTAATGGTAGTAGTTCCTGTTGCATTAACCGGATTACTATCAAAGCCATCGTCATGGATTACCCAATCAACGCTCGCTGGTAGTGTAAATGTTTCTACTACTACAGTCCACACTTCACCACCTCGCCAACGTCCAAATCCAGTATGGGAGTCATCAACAACACCCATATCTACGTGGTTTCCTGTAACTACGGGCGTTACAGATCCAATAGTTACGTCAATCTCCTCTGGGAAATGAAGAATTGTTATTGCAGGGTCAAAATCCAACTCTATACCATCTACACCGTTTCCAGTAGTGGTATCCATGTTAAAAACAAATGCTAACTCTATTGTACCAGGTGTTGGTGGCCACACACCGGCGATACCAACTGATGATCCAGAAACATCATCCGGGCCATAACTCACAATAGTAGCTGCAGGAACCCAAATACCCTGTTCGTTTCTTATCTGCGTCTGTTGCTTGTAAGTGACGTCGTAAGTATGTCCTGTAGTAGCTGTAGGATCGACAATAGTAACTGTTGGTCCGCCATTTGCAGTACCATTTTCGTGAGTAACTTCTAGCCCACTTCCTGTATCTTCACCTAACTTAACACCGGGATCATTGCTTTGAGGAATAATGGTAAGAATCCTTACCGGATTTTCAAGGTTATTTGGTACTGCTTGAGGATCGGGATTATAATTATATGCAGTAACACCAAAGTAGTATTTTATACCGTTTATAAGGGGGCTCTGACGTATCGCATCATCTTTAATAGAGATAAATCTTTTAATACCCGTATCATTACCAAATTGTACGGGAACAACAACAATTGAGCCCGTAACAGGATCAAACACAAAATCGTTAATTTTTCCAATAAAGTCTATAACGTCGAAGGTTGCTACCCTTACGCCCTCACTTACTGCAGAAGAAGCACTCGGCAACTGGTAAACGTTATATCCCTGGAAATCATAACCTTTATCGCTAAAAGATTCAGTAGCTAAAAGTTTTTGAGTATCCTTTGACCAATCTAAAAGAATTTCCTCGTCCAAAGCATACCAAATGTTAGTAGTTTCATCTAATCTGCCGGCATCAACAGCGGGTGCAGGAGGAGGGACTGGCAGATCAAAGAAGTTATCGTATGCTACCTGTGCAATCTGATCATAAAACTTCATAAGTGAAATTGCTGATAGACGATCAACTCCTTCAACTGCGCCGGCTAAAATTTCGGCAACAACTACTTCCTGAGTATCACCAGGTGCCATATTAAAAGGACCGGATGCCGCCCCGATTCTTCTATCTCCCGGAGAAAACTGCTGACCATCTATCCAGCCTGATCTTGTTACAGGATCGCCCGGCAAAGTAAATTTGCTATCTAGACCAGTATTAGGATCAACAAATGGTACGTTAGTAAGTCCTATTCTACCCTGCATAAAGCGATACCACCGGACTGCACCCTCAGGATAAGATCCCTGTACCGGATCAGTTAGTGTAGGATCCGAGTTGATATAATAATATGCTGCCGTCATGGGGAGATTAATCAGCCCGGGGCCAACATTCTGATTTTTAAAAATGCCGAAATCGACAGCATCATCAACATCGTTCTTGTTTAAATCCTGGCCTTCAACTCCCTCAACTAATGGTCCCTGAAAGAAGTCAAAACCAACTGCGGGGGGATTCGGCCCGTAAATCGTCTCGATCGCCTGACCGTTATAAGCATATGTTATACTTAAAACTGTATCGCAGCCTGCAAAATCATCTCCTGCATCTCCAACATCTGGGTCTGACCACATAGAAACATACATATCTTCAAATGTTCTGGGACCTATTGGTAGAACATCAGTCTTATTTATAATCAGGTATCTTCTAAAGAACATATTGCCAAGGGCACCAGTTTGAGCATAAGCCCAGAACGTTGCCTGCATTTCGATGCCCATTGGTTGTGTTCCGTACATGAAATCGGTTCTTGATGCTGCCTGGTCATTAGC
>JBATTD010000648.1:0-3708 GCA_049670345.1 Ignavibacteriaceae bacterium | reverse complement strand
GCCCACCGCTTCCGAGAGGAGGAATATTTACAGCTGCAATTATTCCCTTTCTATTTATGGGTAGATAAATGTTGTTAATATTTATCGCATAGGCATCACCTTGTTTGCCAGATTCTTGAACTGCATTTTGTTTATTTACTGGATGATAGGGCTTATTACCTTTTCTATCATCTCCCATAAAGCCGAAAGATATCATTACAATACCAATCAGCAAAAGCAGTATATAAGATATATTTTTTAATTTATTATTCTTCATTCTCAATCATCCTATAAATTGTTTGTATATTCCTCAGATCTAATTAAAATCGAGCAAAGTTTAACTTTAATCCTAACTTAATTAATCTGGGAATTCCAAAATTCCTCGGATCACGTTCTAAGCTCTGATAATCCTGAGAAAATCCGTCTGTACCAGTTAAATTTCTGTTATTCTGTGTAGCAGCTCTTCCTTCAGGTGTATTAAGGTATCCAGTTGTTAAAGGATCGCCTGTTGAGCGCCATACACCAGTAACGTTTTCCGACCCGACTAGGTTTTCTATCCATACATACGGTACTATAAAGAAATTACCTATCGGGAAGCTTTTTTCCACTTTCAGGTCAATTCTAAATGATCCGGGTGCATAAGTAGAGTTAATATAACCGGTGTTATTAGCCGATAATCCATTATCACCAAGCAAATTCCAGTTATCGGTTGGGGTATATGGTCGACCGCTGTTGAATGAAAGCAGTGCGTTAATACTAAACATCTCCCAAATTCCGCCTTCACCGTGGGGAATGTAGAAATCGACAATCATCACACCGGTATGTCTCTGATCCCAATCTAAAGGAGCAATAACCTTCGGTGGCTGGCTGTCGGGATTTCTGAATACAGCCGTTTGGCTTGAACTTGTTGACGAACCGGTACCTTCTGCTAATGAGAATGTATATTGCAATGATAAACTAAAATAGCTTAACCTTGTAACATCAAATGAGAATGCAAATCCCTTTGTTGTGCCAAAATCTGCATTTTCCTGATAGATAGCTTTTAGTATTTCACCATCTTCAACCCTCTGGTAACGATGATCCTGATCATTTACAAGACCTTTAATATTCTTATAGAAAACAGTCAAATTCATAGCAGAATTAATACCTAACAACTGCCTGAAACCAAGCTCGTATGATGTGGTGTCTTCTCTTATTAATCCACCATTGAAACCAAATTGCGGCTCCATTGTTATAAATTGATCATAACTAAAAGCACCTGAATACATATCAATTAACTCAGGATTCTGAATAAATCTACCATATTGAGCATGGAATACAGTTGATTCGGTTACAGGGAAACCGATACCAATTCTTGGTGAAAGTTCCCACTCAACCTTTTTCTGACTAAAATCTTCGATATCAAATTTATTAGGGTCTAATCCACCAGCAAAAGGAAGAGCCGGGTTTCTTAGTTCCCAGGATTTAAGATCATAATAATCAACGCGTAAACCAAGATTTAGCACAATATCTTCCAACTCAAATCTATCCTGTAGGTAAACATAGGCTAATATTGGCTCTCTGGGTCTAAAAAATACATCCATCGAAGGATCCGACCCTAAATTTTCTAAAGCTGTTAAAAACTCCGTTGTTCCAGAGTAATCACCATCTGTATGATTAGAACCAGTAACATCATAGCCAAAAACGTATGGCTGTAAGTTTATGAATTTTTCATCATTAGAAGGGAATTGAGCATCTGACTGCCCTTTTAATTGGAAGGCATATATTCCATAACCTCTCATAGTATGGGTGCTAACACCTGCACCGAATTCCAGAAGGTGATTATCAAGCTGAGAAGTTATATCAAAATCAGCTATTAGCTGATCATCTTCTCTTCGTTGAAACAAACCAGTTGAATATCCGCGTGGTCTGTAAACACCATTTATATCTGTACTTTGTGTTCTTCTTCCATCACCTAATAATGCTACACCAAACTTGTCTGCAAAAGCAGTGCTATCACCATATCCAAAAAGATTGGTAATATTGTCGGAATCATAGAAAAAAGGATTATATCTTTCAAAGTCGAAACCTCTAAAACCTACGGTAAGATTCCAGAATGTTGAATTACTAACAGTTTGAGATATTCTTCCGCTAACAGAAAAGTTCTGATTAAAGAATTCATCCATAAACTCCGAATCATTCTTCAACTTCCGAATATCATAGCTTTTAGCAGTTCGTTTATTCCATAAACCACTAAGTATCAGATTGAAAGAACCGAAACGAGAGTTGGTTTTACCGCTAAATCTCCATACATCTGCAGGGTTGTTAGGGGTGAAATCATGACTAACTCCAATTGAAGGGAATTCGAGCGGTATTGCAGGTGGATCAGCATCTTTAAACCATCCTCTCTCACCTGATAGAAATAATGTATGCTCAGGAATTCCGGGAATGATTGGACCACTTAACGTTCCTGAATAAAGATTATAATCATAATCATCAGTAAAAGTGGAGGTTAAAGCATCAATCAGCATACTATAATAGGGGTTACCTGATTTTGTGGTTACATTTATAATTCCGGACTGTGCTTGGCCGTATTTAGCTTCATAACCACCGACCTGAAACGAGATCTGATCGATTGCAACATTACTTACTTGAGAAACTGTTCCACGATTGATCAAATTATTCTGAGGAACACCGTCCACAATGTAAAGTACTTCGCTACCACGACCACCTCGAATATTTATTGTTGCATTACCATCTTGACCACCGCTGCCTTCCTGAATAACGACACCGGATTGTAATGCGGTAATATTAGCAACGCCTCTTACAGGCATTCTGGCTATTTCCTCAGAATCGACTACTTTAACAGTGTTGGTGGCTTTTTCCTCGAAGAATTTTCTATCTTCTACAACAATTTCAGGAAGTGTGAAGTCTGTTGAAAGCTCAACATTTAGTTCATAGGTGAGGTTTGCAACAATTCTAACCCCTTGAATTGTTTTGGGAGCGTAACCAACATAACTAACTTTAATATCATATGTACCGGGAGTAATATTAAGTATAAAGTAGTTGCCGTCTAAATCAGTTGCGGCACCAAGATTTGTATTTAATATTATAATATTGGCACCAATAAGTGGTTCTCTTATATCTGCATCTACAACTTTTCCGCTAATTTTACCCACTCCCGTTTGGGCAAAAGCAGAAGAAGTAAGAATCAATAAAGAAAGAGCCACTAAAACATTAGTAAAAATTTTATTCATCTCTTCTCCACGAAGTTTATTTGAATAATATAGCTCTATTTATCTGTTGATTATATGGTTTAATGTGCCTCAAATAAGAACGGGTGAATCACACAACAAAAACTCGCTTTATCGGCAACCCACCCGTTAACACATCAAAATATAATCATAGTTTTATTTCAATAACATCATCTTTTTAGATAATGAAACAGTTCCCGCATTTAATTTATAAATATACATACCAGATGAAAGTTTGGAAGCATCAAAATTGATTTCATATGAACCAACTTCCTGAGTCACATTTACCAATGTAGCAACTTCAGCACCGAGCATATCAAATACTCTGATTGTAACATTACCCTTCTCTGGAACTGAGTATTTAATGGTTGTACTCGGGTTAAATGGATTAGGATAGTTTTGCTCTAATTGAAAATCAGAAACAACTCCAAATTCATCCTCAACACCACTTACAGTTGTTGGGAATTCAACTGTATAATATCTCCAAGTTCCAACT
>JBATTD010000647.1:0-3796 GCA_049670345.1 Ignavibacteriaceae bacterium | reverse complement strand
AACAGTATGGGCAGATAACTTCATACTGAATGGAAGGGCAGGTGCGTGGGCAGGAGGAATATGGAATGAGACATTATTATGTCCGAAGGGCTGGATGTACTGGTTACCGAGGGGGGCCGACGGAATAACAATATCAGATGGATATGAGGATACAAGAATAAATACAGAGGATTCTTATCACGGGGATTACTCATTAAAGTTTGATATGCTGGATGGAACGCACGATGCGTTTATAGGAACAAAATTTTTTCCACTAAACAGCGGGTTAGCCTCGGTACAGGGTGGATCAAATGATATTACAGCATTAAATGGGGCAGTTGTAGGAGATGTATTAAGGATCAGTGTCTGGATAAAGGGAGAGAACTTAGAGCCTGATTCAGTAATATCTGTAGGAGATCAGTGGACAGTAGCACTCACACCGATATTCCATACAACATTAGGTGGAAATGAAGGGTTTGGAGATTACTGGGCAAGTGATATACCATTGACATTCCCGCATGCGGCATCATTTGACTGGACACAGTTTTATGTAGATGTAGAAGTACCGGCACCACCGGCAGGACAGGAAGCAAAATCATTGGATGTAAGATTACATCCATTAGGAAAATTCCAGGGTACTGTTTGGATGGATGCTCTTGAGATAAAGGTAATTGGTACAACTACAGTTGGAACGGATGAAATGTTACCTGTCTCATATGAGTTGTTCCAAAATTATCCAAACCCATTTAATCCAAGTACTATTATCAGTTATGCACTACCACGAGCATCATTTGTTACTATAAAGATATATGATATGCTGGGTCGTGAAGTTAAAACCTTGATAAATAGTGAACAGAACTCAGGAATTTTGAATATTCAATGGAACGGAGATAATAATTTCGGATCTAAAGTTTCAAGCGGTGCATATATCTATCTGATCAAAGCTGGTGATTTCTTCCAGGCAAAGAAAATGATACTCTTGAAATAAATTGAATGCTTAGGGGCACTTGAAATATAGTGCCCCTTTTTATATACTAAGTGTTATTTAAATATTTACGCAAAGATAGGCGGAGGTAATGCAAACTATTAAAAATATAATCTCAATAGCTTCATTATTAAGCTTACTGCTTATTCTATTCAATGGGCAGGTTTTTGCCGGTACTACTGGAAAAATATCCGGTAAAATAATTGATGCCACAACCGGCGAACCGCTTATAGGGGCAAATGTTATAATCATGGGCACTAACCTCGGTGCAGCAACTGACTTTGACGGAAATTTCTTTATTATAAACATTCCACCCGGAAAGTATGAAGTGAAAGCTTCAATTATTGGATACAACGCTGTTCTAATTCAAAAAGTAAATGTATCTGTCGATCAAACCACGAAATTAAATTTTGAATTGCAGGAAGAAGCAGTTGAAATGGGAGATGTAATTGTTGTTGCAACACGACCAATTGTTCAGAAGGATTTAACTTCAACTCAGTCTAACATCAGTGGTGAAGACATTGCAATGCTTCCATTAGAAGATATTGGATCAGTCGTAGACCTGCAGGCTGGTGTTATTAATGGCCATTTTAGGGGTGGAAGAATAAACGAAGTACAGTATTTAATTGATGGTGTTTCTGCAAATGATGTCTTTACAGGCGAGCCCTCAATGGAGGCTCAGGTGAATAGTGTTCAGGAAGTACAGGTATTGACAGGAACATTTAACGCAGAGTATGGAGATGCTCTTTCTGGAGTAGTTAATCAGATTACAAAGCTGCCGGATGAAAAATACAATTTCACATTTTCAGGATATACAGGTGATTATGTTTCAAATCGTACCGAAGTTTATGATAATATTGGCAGCATTACACCAACCGGAATTTATAATTTAATGGGTACATTTTCAGGCCCCGTTCCCGGAACCTCAAATATTTTAAGCTTTTTCATCTCTGGTAGATACTTTCGCGATGATGGATATATTTATGGTGAAAGAGTTTTTAATCCTTCTGATGTTTCTGATTTCTCGGCAAATGATCCTGCTGATTGGATTGTTGTTTCTACGGGAGATGGTGCATTTGTTCCTCTGGCTTTTAATGACAAACTTCAGTTGCAAGCTAAGATTGCTATTAAGGTTGGTATGGGAAGGGGAATAGTATTAAATGGTCTATATTCCCAAAAAAAGTATAGAGACTATGATCATATATATAAACTCAATCCGGATGGCGATTATAAGAAGTTTAATGATAGTTATATGTTGAGCGCCCAATACACGCATGTGTTCAGTAATTCAACTTTTCTTGATTTATTAGGCTCTGCATTTGAATCAGATTTCAGCCAGTATGTTTTTGAAGATCCGTTAGACCCGAGATATGTTGATCCAAATATAAAAAATGTTGTAAGTGGGAATTCATTTTTAACTGGCGGAACTCAAAATTGGCACTTTAATCATACATCACAAACGTATACGGGAAAAATTGATTTAACAACACAATTAACTCACATTCACCAAATCAAAACCGGCGCCGAATTTAAATACTTCAATATTAATTATGAAGATTTTCAGATAATGGTTGATGCATCAACAGGATTTGTACCTACTTTACCTACACCCGGATCATTTAACTTCAATGTTTATAATACAAATCCTTATCAATTTGCTGGTTATATTCAGGATAAAATTGAACTGGATTATTTAATTGTAAATGTTGGTCTAAGGTTCGATTATTTTCAACCTGATGGTAAGTATCTTTTAGATCCTGATAACATCGCTGCTCTTGACGATATGCTGCCTCCTTTCCCTGATTCATTAATGGGTACAGCAAGCATTAAATCTCAATTCAGTCCAAGGCTGGGAATATCTTATCCTATTACAGATAATGGTGCAATACATATTTCTTATGGTCACTTTTTTCAAATTCCACCTTTCGAATTTTTGTATCGAAATCCGAATTTCAGAGTACCTTTAACCGGTGACTTCCCTGAAAATATTGGAAATGTTATCGGAAACACTGATCTGGAACCACAGATGACTGTTATGTACGAAATAGGTTTGCAGCAACAACTTTTTGGTGATTATGGTGTTACGGTTACTGCTTATCTGAAGGATATTCGAAACCTGCTTGGCAGTGAGTTACATGTTAAAAATAATTTCAAAAAATTTAGTAAGCTGATAAACATTGATTATGGTTCAGTAAAAGGAATTACTCTCTCGTTAGAAAAACGTTTTAGTAACTTTTTTGGTGCAACACTGGATTACACTTATCAAGATGCTAAAGGCAATGCATCTGATCCCAACGATGCTTTTAATAAAGCTCAGGCCAGCCCCCCCATAGAGGTAAACAAACAATTATCTCCTTTGGATTGGGATAGAACTCACGCACTTAATTTTACAATAACTGCCGGAATCCCGGGAGATTGGATAGTAAGCTCGGTTGGAAGATGGGGTACCGGTTTGCCTTATACCCCTGCAGTTCAGGATCAGAGAACCGGTTTACAAAACAGTGACATCAGACCATCATTTATAAATGTAGATCTTTATCTGACAAAATTCTTTACTGTGTTTAAAAGTCAATTTTCAGTGTTCCTCAAAGTGTTTAATCTCTTTGATACAGCTAATGAAAATGAAATTTTTACGGATACCGGAAGAGCCGGTTATACCTTAGAACTTACCCGGACAACACAACAGCCACGCGGAGTGAATACACTTGAAGAATTTTTTACCAGACCCGATTTTTATTCTGCACCAAGGCAGATTGTATTGGGCGCATCCGTTGAATTTTAAATATATAAAACCCTGGAGATTTTCAATTGAAACTCAGAAAACATAATATA
>JBATTD010000646.1:0-6871 GCA_049670345.1 Ignavibacteriaceae bacterium | reverse complement strand
ATCTAGAAGATAATTTATCCCCTTGGCTGCAGTTTTAGACATCTCCAATTGCTGTAGTTGATGATCTCTTTTTGTATCATCAAGAGTCCGTTTGTAAATTTCGGATATAAGGGAAGCAAAAATAATTACAAAGATTATTGTACCAACAATTAAACTGTATTTATTAAAAATTATTTTCTTCATCCGGTCATAGCCTTTAAATGCGGTACTTTGATAGAATTCATCTCTGCGAATGGCAGTAAACTAATAATAGAATATATTATCTCTGTATTTATTTTCTTGCATGACACTCAACACAAATTAATTCTTCAACATCCATCCCTAAATCTTCGGGATGAATAAAGTCAATCCCTGAAAGTGAAACCATTTCTTCCCCATCGCCTGTAGTTTGTGATATGATTGTGTGGCATAAATTGCAATCTCTCCTTATCACTTCTCCATCATCGGTAAAATGATTCCCATCATGGCAGCGAAAACATCCTTCATCATACAGATGAGAAATATGATTTGGGAATCCCCGCCAGCTTACACCCATGCTCGGAAAATAATTCCTATTATATATTTTTTTCACTTCTTCAATTGAATCTTCAATTACATTCTTTTTGAAGGAATAAATTTCAGGATAATTACTCTTATAAAATTCATTTATTCCAATACTAATGCTATCCAAACCAATCTGTTTTGTAGAATAATTATTCTCTAAAACTTCAACTGCCACACTTTTAATGTATGGAAGAGTTTCATCAATCCTATCCAAAGAAAGAGACAGGTTTACAGATTTATCGGCAGGATAATAAATATGAGAAGGTCTGTTATGGCAGTCAATACAATCCATTACTCTAAGGTTTTCAGGCTCGAAATCTTTTTCATCAAAATCAGATTCGATATCCCTGAAAATTTTCACGGTTCCATCATTTAAAGTAATTTTAACCCAGGGAATTTCTGCACGGATTGAATCGGTGTGAATATATTCCATTTTATTTGAAACATTCATATGCCAGTGAATACCTTCTGCCCTTCCAAGCTCACTGTTTCCGCCGCCTATCTTTAACAGCATCGATAAAGATGATTTGGTATTTTCCTCATCATATAAATAATAATTAGCAGAGTAACGGATTTCTTTGAAAAAATGTTCTGGTGAATGACATTGCTCACAGGTTCCTTCAGCAGGTCTTAATTCTTTAACAGGCGTTGGTATTGGTTTGGAATATTTGTTTAATAATACTGAGTAAACCTGATAAGAGCCAGAGATTTTTGCACGCACAAACCATGCTGCACCCGAACCGATATGGCAGGTTACACAGCCAACTCTTGAATGAGGTGAAGAAAGATATGCTGTGTACTCGGGTGCCATCACCTCGTGGCATAACAATCCGCAGAATTCATCTGTCTCAGTGTATTCGTATGCTTTAAAACTTCCGAAAGCCGAGAAGAACATTAGCAGTAAAGTGCCTACTGAAAGAGCAAATATCATTCTTCTTTGTTTAGGATCGTTAAAATTGATTATGAGCAGCTTGGAAGTTCTCAGCAATCCTTTCTTTATCCTGTTTCGTTCTCTGATAATACCGAATAAAATAAGGAAGACACCAATGAGAAGTATTCCGGGTAGAATGATAAGTGTAATAATACCCATATAGGGTTTTGTTTCGGGAGATAGTAGTTCGAGGATTGTTAGGAATATAATTAATCCAAAACTTAAAGCAGAAATTCCCGCGCCAGATATAGTAATTGGGTTGTATATTTCCTGGGGAAAAAATCTTTTCATGGGTAATAATTTATAGTAAAGAAACGAAAAAAAGAAATATCTCTAAAGTTATCTATACACAAATAGCATTGCATAAATTATCCACAGAACCATGCTTAATCCGATTGTTAATGCAGTCCAGCCAAATATTTTTATTGCTTTAATAACGATTGGCTGATAAGGTTCTACAAAATATTTTTCCAGTTCACCACTTTCAACAAGCTTATTGTATTCATCGGGTCTGTCTAATTTAAATTCTTCTAAAGGAATTCGACCGGAAAATATTACAACATCCATCGGGAATTTTTCAGGACGAAGATGTGTGTTAAAAAAGTGAACAGTAAAAATGAATCCGGTAGCAAGCAACGCCTCGTCGCTGTGAATAATTGTAGCAACGTTTAAAAACCAACCGGGAAAGACTCTGGTAAAAAGTTCCGGGAACCATAATGTTAAGCCGGTTGAACCGATTACAACCATTCCCCAAAAAACTGCAAAGTAATCAAATTTTTCCCAGTATGTCCATCTTCCATAATCGGGGCGATCTCCCTTTCCAAGAAACCACTTTAACGATCCGATAAAATCTTTTAAATCTTTCTTATTAAACACCATAGAGTTATCACCGGAAAGAAATTTTATCCATGAACCGAATTCTTTTCTTTTAATTCTTATAAGATCGATAAGATGTGTAAAGAAAACGCTAATCATTACGACAGCAGCAAAACGATGCAAGTAACCGGCTGATTCAAAACCGCCAAAAAATTTTGATAGTATAACTGCCCATCCTGAATAGGAAAATTTTAAAGACATCCCGGTTAATGCAAGTGTAATAAAACTAATTATCATTAAAATATGAAGAATGCGATTCAATCGTGTAAAGCGCTGAATGTATGGGTGCTCCGTACTGTTTTCAGGCATTCTTTTCCTCGTTGTTTTTTGAGTCTTCGTTGTCGCTGGTTCCTTCGGGATTCTCCATTCTGCGTTTTAATTCTCTTTTCCATTGTAATGATCTCGGAAGCCAAAGAAGAGTGTGTAAACCTGCCAGTAAAAATGTTCCAACTAATAACCCGGTCATTCCCCAAAATGTCCAGAATAAAATTGGATATTTATCAGGGTCGTGATGTGTAGCATGAGTAAAATATCCTGCAAACTGCCTGTGTGCACCTGGATGACAAGTTTTACAAGTTTCAACTATATTATCATGACTCAATCGTGATTCTGGGTTATCAATTGGCAGGATGTTATGTGCACCGTGGCAATTGTAACATTTTGCAGTTTTTGTGTAACCAAGCTGCGATACTTTTCCGTGATAAGTATCAAAATAAGTTTCGGCAATTTTTTCATGGCATCTTCCGCACTGCTGCATTATCTCTAATTTAAAACCTTCTGTATCTGCTCTCCTAATTGTATGAGCGCTATGGCAATTGTTGCATACTGGAAGAGTCTTATCTGTAGTGGTTACAAAAGGAGAGTGAACACTTTTTTCAAACGATTGCTGAATACCGTAATGACAATTCCCGCATGTTGAAGCTATTCTGGTTGGATGTATTGATGATTCAGGATTATTATGCGGTAATTCGCTGTGGGCGGTATGGCAGTCGGTGCAAGTTGCGGTTACTGTCAATCCGCTTTTTATTAGCCCTTTTCCATGAATGCTTTGTTCATAATGTTGTATAATGTCCTTCTCCGTTCCAGTATATCTTATTGCTGCCTGCTCGCCTTCTCTATGACATTTTGCACAAAGAGTTGGGATGTTGATTGCAAATATTGGCGAAAGGGGATTGTGTTTTCCTAAAACATTGTGAGTGCCGTGGCATTCCTTACAATTTGGTGCATTTTTATCTAAATTTGCATCCAAAGTGCCGTGTGTGCTTTTCGTATATTCATCACCAATTTCGGCATGGCAGGATGAACAATCTACTTTGTTTTTTATCGATTCGCAAGGGCGAACTTTTGAGATGTTTACTTCTGAATGGCATTGGCTGCAAGCTGTGTTGGTGTGTATAGATTTTTGCTGAATTTTATGATCAACATAAAGTGATCTTCCGTCTACCTGCGAAATGAGATCTCTATTTTCATGGCAGTTTAAACAATCATTATCAGCCATTCCCTGGTCATAAAATGCACCTCTTATTTCGTGCGGTTGATGACAATCAACACACGCCGGAAGAACATGAATTTCTTTTTCCCAGAGCTCGCCTTTTATTATTTTGCGATGAACTGTTTCAATTTCAGCATGGCAGGCAGAACAGGTTTTAGCAATGTTTTTTCTTGCAATTGTAGATTCAGGATCTGTATGAGGTAAAATCTTATGTGATGAATGACAGGAAACACATGTGGCAGAAACGACCAATCCTTTTTGTAGCAGTCCGGCACCGTGTATACTGAGAGAATAATTTTCTAGTATTTTATCTGCAGGAATATGTCTTTGAAGCTGGACAGGAGTTCCTTCCTTATGGCATCTTCCACAGAGGAATGGAATTTTTAAGGGTGCAACAGCGGAATTATGATCACTAACGGGAATAATATAGTGATAACCGTGGCATGTCTGGCACGTTGGGGCTAAAGGGTCTCCACGATTAAATGCTCTGCGATGTAACCCGGCGCTAAACATCTCTTCAATATCGTCATGGCAAACTCCGCAATCAACTCTTTCAAATGTTTCCCTGTGAGGTAAGTTTTCAGCATCAATATCCTGATGGCAATCTACACATTCTATATCAGAATGAATTGAATTTGAAAAACGTGACTCATTTACATAGAGAGAAATTGTTCTCCCATTGCTCTTGCCCTTTAACTGATTATCATCGTGGCACATTAAGCATTCATCGTTACTTTGAGCAAGGATCGGGAATGAAAACAGCAGACAGAAAAAAATAAGTAAATTAGCTCTAAGCACGTTTATCCACACAAAAAAATATATTTGGAATTAATTTTATTGTTCCTTTTTATCATCTTTAATTTTATTCTCTTCTTCTTTTATTCTTTCTAATTCAAGTGGATGTTCTTCAACCATTTCTTCTTCGGTAATTGTTCCTTTAAACCAGGCAACACTCATTGGGTAAACATCAGGATTAAATATTACAAAGTAAAAATGCCATACAATAATCGATAAGAATGCAAGCCACGCTTCGTAGTAATGAATTACATTTGCAATATCCCAGCCAAGCTTTGTGAATAATCCAATAAATATGTTTTCAAACCACATAATAAAACCAGTAACTGTCATTACAATGGTTCCCCAAATTAAAGCCCAGTACTCTGCCTTCTCAACATAACTGAATCTATCAAGTTTTGGCTTTTCTTTTGATATTCCAAGATTAAACTTTGCTACACCAATTGCATCCTGCAGATCTTTATATCTAGGAAACAGATCTTTTATAAGTTGCTTGCCCCTTTTTGTAACAGATATATAAAATATGTGATAAAGACTCACTCCTACCATAAGTATAGCCGCAAACCTGTGGATAAAGCTCCTGTATTCAAATGCATCCTTACTTAAATCTGATATGTGGGATACCCACCATGTATGAGGAAATCTTAACATAAAACCGGTTATAACCAATAAGATAAAACTGCCTGCCATCACAACGTGTTGTATTCTTTCATTAAAATTCATACGAAGGTATAATCTATGCCCGTAATGTTCTTCTCTGATCAGTCCTCTCTGTTTCATCTTTTTAATTTTAGATTTGCGGAACATGTCAACAATATTGTGAAGGAACATAAAACCTATAACCGAAAAAATAAGCACCATATAAAGAGAAGCTATTAAACTCAATATTGGCTGCTCTTCTTTATCTTTTATATTTACATGAATATTACCAACTGTAAAGTTTTTATTCGCTCCGGGATGGCAATTACCGCAAGTTTCTATAAGGTTTTCTTTTGAGATTGTTGATGTTGAATCAGTGTGTGGTTTTATGTTATGCGCACCGTGGCAGCTTACGCAGTTTGCTACTTCAACTGAGCCACCTCTTAACGCCAAACCGTGATAACTGTCGCTAAATGTTTTGTATTTGTTCGCGCTTATACCAAATTTTTCATTCAGCTTTACTGAGCTATGGCAGGGAGAACAGACTTGAGCTGAAACGTTCTCAAAAGCTACCGGTGATTTCGGATCATCATGCCTGAGGATATTGTGTTCGCCGTGGCAGTCGGTGCAAACAGGTGCATCGAAGACGCCTTTATTAACAGCTGTTCCATGAATGCTTTCTTCAAACTCGGCAGTAATATCTTCATGACATTTTGCGCAGGTAAACGGAATATTTGATTTATAAATATTCGAGATAGGGTTATGATTATTCAGCACATTGTGTGATGTGTGACAATCAACGCAGTTAGCAGCTGCGGGGTTACCACCGTTTAACGCCGAGCCATGTACACTTGTCTCGTAAGATTCAAGAAACAGAATACTAATTTCCTCAGTAGCGGCTTTTTGCACATCCGGGTTTTCAAGATGACAGGATAAACAAAGCTGTTCCTGAAATATTTTCACTTGTAAAGAATCTTCCGGTGTGTGTATTCTTGCAACAGGATTTTTATGGCAGCTTAAACAATTTGGAGCAAATGCTGAGTTTTGTAATACCGCTTTGTTATGTTCCGATTTTTCAAATACTTTGGTAATAGATTTGTGGCAGCTTCCACAGGAATTTGTTAGATTTTTTCCATTCCACTTCGAGTCATCTTTTTTAGGAGATTCTACGTAATGATTACCATGGCAATTTATACAAGAAACACCAGGTGTAGATTCTGTTCCACTTGCGTTTAAAATTTGCGGATGAAATAAGTGTTTTTGTTTCGATTTTTGATGGCAGCTGAGACAGCTTACCTTTACAGCATTTTCATTATGTGGTATTTCTTCGGGGTCATATCCTTTATGGCAGGCAATGCAGTTTAATTTTTTATGTACTGAATAATTAAACTTATCTCCGCTTACATTAAGTGAAATTTCTTTGCCATCAATTTCAGTTGTAAATTCGGGGTCGTCGTGGCAGTCGAGGCAGTCATCTTTAGTTTGCGCACTGCTTTCATATAAAAAAGCAAAAACTGTTATGAGTAATAAGCAGATTAACTGAAGCTTTTTCATACATTCCCTTAGTATTTAGATATTAGCAAGTGAAAGAAAAA
>JBATTD010000645.1:0-7448 GCA_049670345.1 Ignavibacteriaceae bacterium | reverse complement strand
GCGCGAAACATTCGGAATAATTTTATTATTGCCCTCAACATTTGTCATTTGTGCAATTAACATTATATCGCTAATAGATGGTTTCAGTGAAAAATCCCTCATATCGTATAAGTTGTTAGAGGAATACTCTTTTCTTGAATCTCTATCGGTAACAGTCGTTTTAATTAAATATTTACCAGGCATAAGTTTGAATGAACGATAGCTCAAATTAAAATTTTCTTTCGCAGAAGATTCTCCGAACGATTTGACACTGATTTTTTCATTCCACAATTTTTCTAAATATAAAGTCTCACCATCTTCCAAATAAATTGAAACAGTAACAGAATATCCGCCTTCAAAACCTGTGGAGGTCCGCTCAAATTGAACTGCGGCAAATGGAACCTGCATAAAAACATCTACTCTTGATTGACCGTTATCCTCCATAAAACTCAAAATATCCTGGAAATACTTAGCTCCGGTTTGTACATATAAAGTGGGATTTTCCGGTTGAGAATAGATAAGACCTGCGGAAAAAAGAAATAGCAGAAAAAATTTTATAGTTTTCATTTTATTTACCTCTTAATTTTTCAATACTTTGGCGAATAAATCGTATTCATTATAATCATAAACATCCACATCATAAAAATCGCCTATATTTAAGTTATTTTCTCTTTTATCAATTAACACTTCCCCGTCAACTTCGGGTGCGTCTCTATATGATCGCCCAATATAGAAATCTCCTTCTAAAGCTTCAACCAATACTTTGAGTATTTTTCCTACAAACTTCGAATTATTTTTATGCGATATTTCCCTTTGGATTTCCATTAAAATATCTTTTCTTTTTTCCTTCACATTTTTGGAAACCGGATCGCCTAAAATAAAGCTGGACGTATTTTCCTCTACAGAATATGTAAAAGTTCCTATTCTATCGAACTTCGTTTCCCTTACAAATTCGCATAATTCTTCAAACTCTTTTTCGGTTTCGTTAGGGTAACCAACAATAAACGTTGTTCTCAAAGTAATACCGGGAATCCTTGTCCTTAACTCGTTCAATAATTTTCTTGTTTGGGTTCCGGTTACACCTCGTCTCATCGAACGAAGCACATTATCAGAAATATGCTGAAGAGGTATATCTATATAATTACAAATTTTTGGATTAATAGCAATTTCTTCTATAAGATCGGTCTGAAACCTTGATGGATAAGCATACATAATTCTAATCCATTCAATTTCATCAATTTTGCTTAACTCTTTAAGCAAATGCGGAAGATTTTTCTCCCCAGGAAGATTTTTTCCGTAATCGGTTGTATCCTGTGCAATAAGAATAAGTTCCTTTGTGTCGTTAGCGGCTAAAAATTCTGCTTCTTTTATTAGATCATCAATAGGTTTTGATTTATGCTTGCCCCTCATTATTGGAATCGCACAGAAAGAACAAGGATGATCACACCCTTCTGAAATTTTTAGATATGCTGTATGCGATGGTGTTGATAGAAGCCGTTCGCCAAGTAAATTATATTTTAGTGTGCCGCCTAATTCATTAATAATTCCTTCATAATTTTCGGTCCCAAAGTATATATCAACCTCGGGAATATCTTTAATTAAATCCTCTTTATATCTTTCAGATAAACATCCGGCAACAATTACTTTTTTCAGTTTACCATCACTTTTTAATGCAACAGCATTTAAAATAGTATTAACCGATTCTTCCTTTGCTGCTTCAATAAAACCACAGGTATTTATTATAACCGTACAAGCTTCTTCCGGCTGTTCAGTTATAGTTATATTGTTCAGTTGAATTTGTCTCATCAATCGTTCTGAATCAACTGTATTTTTGGAGCAGCCGAGAGTAATAACACTCACTTTATTTTGGTTTTTCAAAGTTGTGTGGAATTAATAATTAACTTAAATATTTTATGTAAAGAAGAACAGCAGGCGCCGTGTAAAGAAGTGAATCGAAGCGATCAAAAATTCCGCCATGACCAGGGATTAATGTAGATGAGTCTTTAACACCGGCATCGCGTTTAAATAATGATTCTATCAAATCACCAATTTGTCCAATTATTCCTACAATTAGTCCTATTGTTATAACATCTATCCAGGATAAAAAATCTAAAAATAAAACCTTTGAAATTACCATAGCTAGAGCGGCAAATAAAAGTCCAAATATTGCCCCTTCCCAGCTTTTATTAGGGCTTACGCGCGGAAACAATTTATGTTTACTAAGTGCTGTTCCTCCAAAAAATGCTGCCGAATCGCAAATCCAAATTGAAGCAAATATCGAAATAATTAATAATCCGCCTTGAGTGTAATCAACCTGATAAAACTCTCTTATGAATAAAAGTGCAGAGGCAAATAATCCGAAATATAAAATGCCAAGTAAGCTTGTCCCAAGGTTTATTATTGCAGATTTTTTATTACGAAAGAGCTCTACAATTGTTAATACGAGTAATATGGTTATGAACAAAGGATAATGAGCTATAAAACTTTTGTACGAGTTTGTAATGACCACCCCAACCGATAGTATACCAATAATAAGATTGGCATTTATATCTTTATTCTTTACAAACAACCAAAACTCGTAATACGATATTATCCCAATTCCTAAAACAAAAGCGAAGAAATAGTACTCACCAAAATAACAAGCCAATACAATGGCAGGTATTGCAATTACTGATACAATAATTCTTGTCGCTGTGTTGCTGATAGACATTACTCGTCCGATGATTCACTTTCTCTGTTTTTAACTTCCTGAATATAAGTGAGTGCATATTTTACATCGTTCTTCCGGACAAGCAATTTTACAACCGACAGATCTCCCGGCACAGGTAAATTATGATCTTTCTGAGATAGAACATTTACTTTAAGACCGGCACTCTCTAATAATCCCTTAAACATGCTTATTTCCAATTCATCACCGGAGGTGTAAACCAAAACCCAATCTGCTTCACTTAATTCCTCAAACTTCTGAAGATCATTTTCTTCAACCAACGGTAAGTTGCAATCAGGACATATTGCAATACCTTCAACATATTCGTAAGTACAATTTGGACAAACCGGCATGATCGTCTCCTAAATAATCTTAATTTTTGAATAGTATTTTTTAATAACAAAAATAATAATAGCAAATAAGAAGCTAAGTATGAAGAAGAGAGTTATATTTGATTCCAATTGTGTAGAATCTATTACATTCGTGCTAATAAGTTCATCATCGCCAATAATATAAAAGAGCATTATTGCTCCAAAATTATTAAGGAAATGAAGGAACATCGGAACAATTAGCGATTTGCTGATGTATGCCGCAAAGCCAAAATAAAAACCCAAAGCAATTAACGGAAGTAATCCGTAAGGGTTAAAATGATAAAGACCAAAGAAAATTGCGGTTATAAGAGCCGCCCACACCGGTTTAATTTTAAACTCAAAACTTTTTTGTATATAACCCCTGAACATAACCTCTTCGGATATTGCAGGAACAACAGCTATAACTAATATTACAAGAAATATTTCTGGAACAGAATCTGCCTTAAGCATGTTTCCGTAAGTTTTTTCAACCAATTCGTTCAGCGAATCGAAAAAAGATTTTACGGAATTAACCATCTCCGAATTTGCAGCAAGTTGTTCAATAAAATAATTTTGAATGTAAAGATAACTCTGTAGCAATGGTGTAAGAATAATCATACCAGCCGAAAATAATGTTAACTCAATCCATTCCGGCATCTTAATGGAGATAATATCAGATACATCACCGTAAATCCATTTTGCAAAAAGTAATGCGGGAAGTAAAATGAACAAAATCTGTCCGGCCATTGTCATCAATCGCAAGCTGTTTATTGGCGCATTATCTATATCAAAACCAAATATGACCAAAGTTAAAATTCCGCCAATAAACTGGTAAAGGAAGAACCCGCCCATTAGCCCAAGGAATGCTGCGGCTATCGGTGATATCAGAGGATAAGTATCGTGAACACTTGTCCTGTTATCGTTAAACTCTGGTGGAGTTTCAGGATTTTCCTGGTCATTGTTATTTTCTAAATCTGGCATATTAAATATTATTGGAATAGATAAAAATTTGAAATGAAACTTCTATAATGATTAAGAACAAAGAGTGAAGAGATTATAGTAAAAGTTTCACCATACAATTAATAACAAATTATGGATAGATGAAATTAGTGATAAGATTTAAAAAAAGAAAAGAACGTATTTCTTTCATTTTTTCATCAATTATTTTTTTGATTTTAACTCTCCCGCTAATCCCTCATATTCAGATAAAATTGCTTCAACATGACCGATAACAATTTTCGTTCTTACTTTAACCGGCATCTTCAAATCATCATCCGTTAGCCAAACGATTATATCACCGTCGTGTTTAAACAGTCCGCCCTCTTTCACTAACGGTTCCACAATTATACAATCGAAAGTACCGACTGGAACTTCTATGGTTTCTTTACCGCGGTATTTCACATTAAGATCATAAACTTTATCCTTATAAAAATTTTGCATATTTATCATATCACCAACTTTCATATCAGAATAATCAAAAGTACGGGCAAGATAAAAAGCGGAGATAATATCGTTAACATATATTGGGATTTCGTATTCGCCTTCGCTTGTTTTTGCTTTACCTTTCCGCTGATCAAAAAAAGCTGAGAAGTCTCTTGTGTATCCACCTTCTCTTATATGCTGTTCAAATCTCCATGGGAAAAGACCTTCGACATCAACATAAGATTCATAGCGGTCGCGCACTTTATAAATCCAATCAAAACTTGGTACAGAGTTTACTTCAAAATTTATATGATAAGCTTCTCTGCCGGATATTCTTTTTATTCTAGGAATCTGCATTACTGCAACTCCAGCAGTAACAAATCCATAGTTTAAATCGAAAGTTAATTTTTCACCTTCTTTAAAGGCTTTATTTTCAAGTTTTCTAAAATCATCTTTCTTATTCCCATCGCCACCTGAAAATCCATATGCGAAAATGAAGGGAAGAATGATCAGTAAAAATTTTGCTTGTTTTTTCATTGTAATTCCGTAATAATTAAATTCTTATCAGTTTTGTTACTTCCTTAGCGACTTTATCAATATCTATGCTATTCATACAATTCAACCTCTCACACTGTTCCCGCGTACAATCATTACATTCGATTTCAGGAGTAAAAATAACTTTCTTCGTAGTGTAAGGACCCCATCGTTCGGGAGAACAAACACGTATTTTAGGGTAAAAACCTACCACAGACTTACCTAATGCTGCAGCTATATGTATTGGTCCCGTAGAGTTTGAAATGAATATATCACTTAAACTTATCAGGCAAATAATTTCAGAAAGATTGAATTTGCCGGAAAGATCAATTGCATTTGTGTTAGCGCTTATTGTGTTACATATATTTATTTCATCTTTATTTCCTGTAATAATCATGTTCGCCTCACAAAGTAAAGATAAGTTTTTTACTAATTGAGAAAATTTTTCAATCGGGAGGTCAATAGCACTTCCTCCGCTGCCGGGATGAACAATTATTGTTTTCTTTTCAAATTGAAATCCAGAATTAGTAAGTGTTTTATTAACTTTTTCCATACTGGTTTTATTAATGTTAATATCGAAAAGAACATTTTGGGTCGAGATGTTCTCCTCAATTCCAAAAACCTTAAGAAGATTTACATTGTATTCCAATTCATGATTTTCTGCATATTTCCTGTGTTCAAAAACTTTTTTGTTGAAAAGGAAAGAATACCAACGATAACCGCTGCCTACCCGAAATTTTACTCCTGCTAAAAAAATAATTAAAGCTGTAATAAAGGTGGGATACACAATAATACTTGCATCAAATAAACCTGATTTCAATTGATTCACATTTTTCCAAACAGGAATTTTTCCGTTATCTTCTTTTAAAATTATTACATCATCAATGCTTGGATGATCGTTTGCAATATCCTTTGTATAATTTCTCAATAGAAATGTAACCTTACAATCAGGATATTGTTTTTTTATTAGTCCTGCTAACGGAAGGGAAAGTACAACGTCTCCTATACTGTCATTTCGTACAACCAATATGTTTTTAGGTGTTATCATTTTCTCGATAAGTAAGGATTACTCTTTATAAAAAATCTCCATTGTAAATCTACTGATCTTGTAATTCCAATTCTCTTCGAAACACCAATTTGCTCATGCTTTTTCAATTTCGATTTAACCAAATAAATTTTATCACCTGTCAGATCAATCCCTGAATGACTTTTAATTATACCAAAAGCGCTGCAAACTTTTCCTGGTCCGCTTGTAAGATTAAAAATTTCTTTATCGTTTAACAATTCTCTTTTAAACCTGTTTTGTATCATTGTTTCTGCACCTTCTGCAGGTTCCACTGCTCTAATTAAAACAGCAGTTCCTTTTCCTTCAATTCCTGTTACAATGTTACAGCAATGATGCACACCATAAGTAAAGTAAACATATAGCAATCCGCCCTCTTTAAACATAACTTCATTTCCTTTAGTTTTACCTGTAAAAGAATGTGCTGCGGCATCTGTTTCTCCGTTGTATGCTTCAACTTCGACAACTCTACCTGCTAAAATTTTATTTCCATCTTTTTTAACTAAAATCTTACCGAGCAATTCCTTTGCCACTGTTAAAAGATCTCTTTTATAGAAGTTTTTGTTTAGCTTGGATTTATTTATTGCAGTATTCACCGGATTGGGGAATTGTTTTTATTGAGCAGTTGATGTGAATTGATTTTTAATCAAAAAGAATTATGAAATTAATTTTGAACGAATTTCTTTTATTTTTTCCGTATAATGTTCATACCTTGAGGGTTCTTTTTTTATAAGTTTCTCATATACTTTTATAGCTTCGTCATATTCATTTTGTGCAACATAAATTTTAGCCAGAGTTTCAGAAACTATCATATTATCCTGAGAAAGAATATCCTTAAAATCTGAGACTTTATCAGAGTTTACCGTTGAAGTAGATAATTTAACTTTGGAAATTTGATCGGCAAGCTGCGCTAATCTGTCATCAATTGATACAGCTAATTCTTTCTCTTCTTTAGTTTCACTCTTTGCAATAAATAGATCAGGTGTTTTTGCCGGCTTTTTTAAATTTTTTGATGAATTGAAAAATGAATTCCCTCTTGATGCTTCAAACAAAGACCTTTGCGTTTTCATCTTTTCAAGTTCATTAACATAAAAATTATATGTTTCCTCCGATTGAATGATATTACTTCCCTTTTTGAAACACTCGAGGGCCTTACCATAATTGCCCTTCATTGCAAATGCTTTACCCAAAAGTAAATGAGCAACAGGATATTCAGGATATGTTTTTAAACCTGTTGTTAGAATTTCAACAGCTTCATCTACATTATTCTCTTCGATTTGTGAATTAGCCATTTTTACAAAAAGGGGGGAGTTACGATTATATTCGTAAATAAGATTAACTTTTTTACTAAATATTTTATTGTTAGTTTTTTCCAATTACACTTTAATTAGTG
>JBATTD010000644.1:0-1751 GCA_049670345.1 Ignavibacteriaceae bacterium | reverse complement strand
TAGGTTGATTCATTCCGGTAACACCCAGTCCGTAGTAAACCTGCCCAATATACATAACCAAAGCCCAGAGAATGATAAGCAATAAGATGCCTACTGTTATATAGAACCCTTTGCCCGTTTCATATATCGGACGATATAGGGCTTCATCCTGATAAAGTAACTGTTTTTCCTGTAACTTCATATTATTCTTTTTTAGAGAGATAGATTACTTTTGGTTCAGTCCCAAGGTCTTCGAACTCCTTATAAGCTCTGGAGCTTCTTGAGAGATTATATACTTTACTATCTTTATTATCCAGATCACCAAAATATATTGCGTTTGTCGGGCAGCTTTCACCGCAAGCAGGGAAGTATTCTTCATCATCAATATCCCGGACTTCCAGGTCTGCAGTTTCTTTAGCTTTTAATAACCTGTGTGAACAAAATGAACATTTCTCAACAACGCCTTTCATCCTGACTGACACATCCGGGTTTAAGCAGCTTTTAAATTCATCTGCCCATACAGGTTCATGCCAATTAAAGACTTTTGCTGTATAAGGACAGGCTACCATACAATAACGACACCCTATGCAACGATGATAAATCTGTCCAACTAATCCATCTTCGTTCTTAAAAGTTGCATAAACCGGACACACTTTTGTGCACGGTGGATTATCACAGTGAAAGCAAGGTTTAGGAAAACGCTTAACACGCAAATTTGGATACTCACCTTCATAAACTGTTATCATATCCATCCAAAACATTACCCGTCCTTCATTCGCTTCTTCGGGGCTAACAATTGCAATGTTGTTTTCGAGTTTACATGCAGCCATGCAATCACCACAACCAGTGCACTTATCAAGATCAATTACCATTGCCCATTTTGCCATTCTTCTTCTCCTAAATTGCCAGCGAAATTTTTACTTTAGTTGCCTGCAATGCTGGATTGCCATTTATAGTATCATAATTACTCTTTATTATTGAATATGGATTAATACCATATCCTTTTGCATATTTCCCGCATGATGTGTGTCCTAATCCAAACGGAACAGCTATTGCATCAGGCATAATAGCAGGATTGATAACTGCTTTTAATTTAATACTTCCGATTACCGATTCGATCCACATAAAATTCTTATCTTCAATTCCATATTGTTTTGCAGTTTCCGGGTTAATTTCAGCCCAGGTATTCCAGTGTTGATGTGTAGTGTATCCAAACATTTCCTGCATCATCGGTTGATTTGATGAATTTCCATTTCTGTTAGTTAAAAGCTTATAAGTTGTCAGGTAAAGAGGCATTGCCTCATCAACTTTTACTTCTTCGTGATGCGGAAGGAAAATTTTATCACCACGTGCGGATATATTCATTGAATTTAATATCATTTCTCGTGTTTCAGGAGTGTCTTCACCAACTTCTTTTATAATCTGGTCAAGTTTTTCCTTAAATATCTGCGAATAAAATTCAAATTTGCCGGATGGTGTTTTAAAAATATCGTTAATATCTGTTTTCTTTCTTATGGGATTCCACCACCCGCCGTTCTTAACTAATAACTTCCAGAATTCATCAAATGAATTATATGTTCCAACCTGCCATCCTCTTTGTTGCAAATATTCCAGCCAAGATCCTTTTAATCCTTCAGATATAATTGCTCCTTTACCGGAAGTATAAATATTTTCAACCCGGAATCTTATTTCATTTTCGAAACTTGTGAATGGTAAAGCAACTGAAACAGAACCACCGATTTTATTTCCTAATTCAGTTAATACTTCTGCAG
>JBATTD010000643.1:0-1697 GCA_049670345.1 Ignavibacteriaceae bacterium | reverse complement strand
TATATACATATCGGAAAATGAAAACGTAAGATCTCTTTCATTGAAGTTTTTATACAGGTATAATCTAAAATTCAATTAATAATTTTAATTGGCATTTCCCACTCTTCAAAACTTAGCTTCTTTGCTTTCTCAACTTTATATTTAAACCTATCTAAAATATTTTCTCTCTTAATTATTTCTCTTTATTAATTTAGATTACTAAATAACAACTATTGGAGTAATATTGAACCTGTCTGACCGACAGGCAGGCTTGCCGGCAGAACATTCGGCAAGCAGGTTAAAAACAAAATTGAATAAAGCTCACTTAAATAAATTAGCACAAAACATTGAACATCATCAGGGAATTATAGGTAAAGATAAGTACTTTAATTCTTCGGTATTAATACCTTTAATTTTTTTAAAGGATGAATATCATTTCCTGTTTGAAAAACGGGCTAATAATATTCGGCAGGGTGGGGAAGTAAGCTTTCCCGGGGGAGAGTTTGACAGTAATAAAGATAAAGACTTTTTGGATACCGCTGTAAGAGAAACGATTGAAGAGATAGGGGTTACAAAAGAAAAAATCCGGATCATTGGCAGTATGGGTACGCTTGTTGCACCAATGGGCGTAACAGTGGATTCCTTTGTAGGGGTTTTAAAGATCAATAATTTAAATGTATTAAAAATTGATGAAAATGAGGTAGAACGAATCTTTACAATTCCTGTATCATATTTTTCAGAAATTAAACCCTCCGAATATTTTGCCCGGTTGGAGGTTCACACTCAAAAAAGAAGTAAGGATGGCGGAATGATAGATATGCTTCCCGTTAAAAGATTAAAATTACCGAAACGCTATGAAAAACCGTGGAAAGGCAGAGAGCATAGAATATTAGTTTATGAAACAAATGAAGAAACTGTGTGGGGTATCACTGCAGAGCTGGTGTATGAATTTTGCAAACTGATTGATGGATAAAAATAATGCAAATTAAAAATTATCAACATATTATCTGGGATTGGAACGGTTCTTTACTAAATGATGTAAAATTGTGTGCTGATATTATGAACAATCTTCTCAAAACACGCTCTCTGCCAACTATTACTTTAGAAAAATACAGAGAGATATTTACCTTTCCCGTTAAAGATTATTATATTAAAGCCGGTTACGATTTTGTGAATGAATC
Organism: Ignavibacteriaceae bacterium; assembly: GCA_049670345.1. GTDB lineage: Bacteria > Bacteroidota > Ignavibacteria > Ignavibacteriales > Ignavibacteriaceae > BMS3ABIN03. The sequence goes on along the minus strand of JBATTD010000643.1, from coordinate 537 downwards.
ATTCGAAGAGATTAGTGTGGATTTTATTGCTGAGTATGAAAGCAGAAAAGCCGGATGCACTCTCTATCCATTTGCTGCAGAGATTCTGCAAATGTTTCATTCGTTAAAAATAAAACAGCATTTACTTTCTGCTTACAAACAAAATAATCTTAAAGATATTATTAAACATTTTGGTATAGAAGAATATTTTGATTCGGTGAGAGGTTTAGATCATATATACGCTGATGGGAAAATGTAATTAGGCAGACAATTGATGAACGACATATCAAGCAATGGAACCGGAAACAAAGTACTTCTGATCGGGGATACGATACACGATTATGAAGTTGCTCAAGGACTGAATACGGACTGCATGCTGGTAAGTAATGGTCATCAGAATAGTGAAAAATTAAAATCTTTAAATATTCCTGTCTATAATAACCTTGAAGAAATATTTTTATTACTTAAGGAGGAAAGGGTTTAAATTTTGTTAATAGTATTGTTAATAGTTACTGCTGTAATTATTCTCTGGTTTATAATAACTTATAATCTTTATGT
>JBATTD010000642.1:0-12201 GCA_049670345.1 Ignavibacteriaceae bacterium | reverse complement strand
TATTACGATTTAATAATTGAACCATTTGTTAAAAGTGCCGGACTGGTTGATGATAATACGACCTTCCCAAACTTTTATGATTTCCAGGGAAAATTAGTGATTGGACCGTACGCCGGGCACAAGTTTTTGCTTAGTGGAATTATTTCGAGTGATGGAGTTGATGTTGTAAGCGGTGAGGAAAGAAACACTCCCGATAGCGTAAGTGTGTTTAATGCTACTCGAAATGATCTGTTAGGACTGTCCTGGCATTACTCACCTAATAAAAATTTTCTGAATAAGTTTGTTGTTTCTTATTATAAAAATAACGGTACAACTGATTTTGATTCGCAGATACTCGATCCCTCTTTAAATAGAAACAGTTTTGAAAATACTGTGCCCGATACTCTTGCACCCTATCTTTTATCTTTAAGTTTCAATGCAGTATTTTCTTATTCCAAATATTCTGTTGATGATAAAATATCTTACCTTGTCGGTGATCATATAATTGACGCAGGCGTTGGTGCAGATTTTATGGAAACTGTCATCAATTTCAATTTTGATCTCGACCCTCAATTAGAAGCTATCTTTGCTGCAAATCCACAATTTCGCTCTGTGTTAACCGATTTAAAAGATGTAAAATTTTACAACAAATACCATACTTATCTTCAGGATAACTATAAAGTAACTGAAAACTTTTTTCTTCAACCAAGTTTAAGATTAGATTATTACGATATTTTAGACAAAGCATACCTTGCACCGAGATTATCACTTTCATATGCTGTTGATGACATAACAACTTTAAGGGCAACCTGGGGAATTTATTATCAATCACCGGGATATGAAAAGCTGCGTGATCAGGGCATTCTTTATGATCTTGCGGATGAATTCACAACGTTACTAAATGCTGAAAAAGCCGTTCATTATGTTGCAGGTATCGAGCGATGGCTCTCGAGTGAATGGAATATTCGTCTTGAAGGTTATTATAAAGATTTCACGGATTTGTATATTCAGAATGTTGTTGGCGGAAATTTATATGTAACTGAGGAAATCCCGGGTAGAAATGTGAAGTATCCTTCCGGATGGACTTTGCCTGCGGTAGTGCAAGGAGATTCTTCAACTCAAATTCCAATTAATGGTTCGGGTGGTGAAGCATACGGATTTGAAATTTTACTGGCTAAAAGAAATGTTCTTAATAACAGCAGTTTGTCCGGCTGGATTTCCTACGCATTTGCTTTTGCCAACCGTTACGAAAATGGCATAAAGTATCCTTTCAGATTCGATCAGCGAAATACTGTTAACATTGTTTTGGAATACAGGATTAACAGCTGGCTGGAGCTTGGAGTTAGATGGCAGTATGGTTCCGGCTTTCCTATAAACGAACCATTAGGAATAAAACCAAGAATTATTCTTGAAGACAGAAATCTTGATGGAATACCCGAAACTCCGGTAATAGCTACCAGAAGCGGAACCGCTAATGCAAACGGAGAGGAAGAGGTCATTTATGATATTGATTTCGGAAACAGGAAACTTAACGCGCGTAAACCCGAATATCATCGGCTCGATATAAGATTAAATGCCTTCGCTGATTATTGGGGACTCGATTGGGTTTTTTATCTTGATGTAATAAATGTTTATAACCGATCCAATATTCTAAATTATGATTATTTCGTTACACAAAATTTAGTTTTAGGAAGAGAACCAACAACAATGTTTCCAATACTTCCAACACTCGGATTTAGCGTAAAATTTTAATTTACTGTATATGTATATTTGGTATTAAAATAATAATTTAATTGTGGAGGCGATTAATATGAACAGGTCATTAATCATTTGGTTTATTGCGTTAATATTAACTCTTCTTCTTGCAGCTTTTCAAAGAATGACAGGTCCAACTTATCCGGTTAGCGGCACTGTAGAATTTAACAATGAAATTGCAGAATATGAGTTTGATAGAAGCCACGGCGGCGAAGGCGATCACACTGTACAAATAATGAATGATAATCTCGGTCTTGAAGCTGAATTGTTTTGGAAAAGATATAAGACAAAAGATGAATGGACTCGCGTAAAAATGATAAGGAAAGAGAATATGCTCACAGCAAATCTTCCTCATCAACCAAAAGCGGGTAAACTTCTATACAAAATAAAATTGATAAATCAATCAGTAAGTATTGTTATTCCTGAGAAGCCCGTTGTTATAAGATTTAAAGGTGCCGTGCCTTTGTACATTCTTATACCGCATATAATTTTTATTTTTGGTGCAATGTTGTTATCAACAAGAACAGGATTGGAAATTTTTAACAAGGAACCGAAATTTAAAAATTTAACTTTTACAACAATCTTATTTTTACTTATCGGCGGTGGAATATTTGGACCTTTTACCCAATATTATGCTTTTGATGCATTTTGGACAGGATTTCCTGTTGGTTATGATCTCACAGATAATAAATTATTAATTGCAGTAATCGGTTGGATAATTGCTGCAGTAATGATAAAAAAATCTCCGAATCCAAAACGATGGATTGCATTTGCTTCCATTTTATTGTTCGCGGTTTTTCTTATTCCCCACAGTGTGCTTGGTTCCGAACTGGATTATAATGAATTAGATAAGCAGCAAAAGAAAATTGAAAGAACGGAGGGTCAATTAGATTAAGAAATAACATGCAGAACGGTTTTGAAACTCAAATAATAACAGTCTCCGATTTAACCAAAGAAATTAAATTTACACTTGAAGAAAATTTCTCACGGGTTTCTGTAATTGGTGAAATCTCTAACTTTAAAGCACACTATTCCGGTCATTGGTATTTCAATCTAAAAGATTCCGATGCAGTGATTAATTGTACAATGTGGAAGGGATTTAACAACCTTGCCTTCTTTACACCGCAAGATGGAATGAAGGTAATCGTAAACGGTAAAATCACGGTTTATCCTCCTCGCGGAAATTATCAGATTGATATACGTTCGATAAAACCTGCCGGTATGGGTGAGCTTCAGGAAGCGTTTGAAAAATTGAAAACAAAACTTGAAGCAGAGGGTCTGTTTAATGAAGAATATAAAAAATCAATTCCGTCTTTCCCAAAAAAGATAGGAATAGTTACGGCACTTGGAAGTGCAGCATTAAACGATATGATAAGTGTGGCTAAGCGAAGATATCCATTAGTTGAGTTGATAATCTCTCCTGCAAAAGTTCAGGGCAACGGTGCTGCGGAAACAATAGCTAAAAGTATAAAAAAATTTAATGTGCAGGATGATATTGATATTATTATCATAAGCAGAGGCGGTGGTTCAATTGAAGACCTTTGGGCATTTAACGAAGAGATTGTTGCTCGAGCAATCTTCAAATCAAAAATTCCTGTTATCAGTGGTGTGGGCCACGAAATTGATTTTACAATTGCAGACTATGTTGCAGATCTTCGCGCTCCAACGCCTTCAGTTGCGATGGAATTAGCCACTCCCAATATTGATGAGATTTTTGCCTTTTTTAATGATTTTAACTATTATACTACACAAAATTTGGTTAGTAGAATAAATGAAACTAAATCACAAACATTATCGCTAATAAATTCATACGGATTTCATACTCCTTTAGATTTAATTAGAAGAAGGACACAAGATTTTGATTTTAATTTATCTAACCTGGTTCAGAAAATTGATGGCAAATTTCTTCAGAAAAAACAGAAACTATTACTGTTAAAAAAAACCATCGAAATAAATGATGTGGATAAAGCTTTGAAACGAGGATTTGTTCTGGTAAAACAAAAATCTAAATTTGTTACGAGAGCTGCTCAGTTTAATAAGAGGGATAGCGCGAACTTACAATTTGCTGATGGATTTGTAAAAGTTAACACATAGTATTAATTGATGATTTTATGGATATTTGATGACTAAGAAAAAAACAAAAAATACTTTTGAAGAAAACCTGTCAAGACTTGAAGAAATAAGCACTTTGTTAGAAAGTGAAGATTTTGGGCTTGATGAATCAATCTCTCTGTTTGAAGAGGGAATCAAGTTATCTAAAAGCTGTATGACTGCACTTAAAAAAGCAGAACTTAAAATAACTGAATTAAAAAGTGAATTATCTGAAGTTACATCTAAAGAAGATGAAGAAAATTTTGAAGAATAATATTTTACGGAGCATTTATTAATGATAGATAGTAAAAAATATCCCATATTATCGAAGGTTGATACACCAGCGGATATAAAACATTTAGAGTTAAGCGAACTAAAAGTTTTATGTAAAGACATACGAGAATATATGGTTGATGTTATTTCTGAAATCGGAGGACACTTTGGCGGCGGGTTAGGAACAGTTGAGCTGACTGTTGCAATTCACAAAGTGTTTAACACCCCTCACGATTTAGTGGTTTGGGATACAGGTCATCAGGCATATCCTCATAAAATTTTAACGGGAAGAAAAGAAGCCCTTAAAAATATAAGAAGGTTAAACGGTATAAGCGGATTTTTGAAACGAACCGAAAGTGAGTATGATGCTTTTGGTGCAGGACATGCTTCTACATCAATCTCCGCTGCTTTGGGAATGGCGCTTGCCAGAGATTTGAAAAAAGAGAATAAGAGAGTGATTGCTGTAATTGGCGACGGTGCAATGACTGGCGGTATGGCTTACGAAGCTATGAATAATTCGGGAATCAACAAATCAAATCTTATTGTGGTCTTCAATGATAACCGCATGTCAATTGCACCAAATGTTTGGCAGATATCAAACTACTTTACCGAAATGATTGCTCATCCGGATTACAATAAATTTAAAGGACAAATTTGGGATCTTACAGGCAAGCTTGACAACTTTGGCGACCGGCTAAGAAAAATAGCCGCACGACTTGAATCGGGAATTAAATCAGTCATCACGCCGGGAATTTTATTTGAAGCGTTGGGATTCAGATATTTCGGGCCCATCAATGGTCACAACTTGCATCAAATGTTAAGAATATTTGAACACGTTAAAGATTTGAACGGACCAATACTTATTCATGCCAGCACTCAAAAAGGCAAGGGTTATGATCCTGCGGAAGATCACTCACAAAAACTTCATGCTTCAACTCCGTTTGATAAAGTAACGGGAAAAGCGATAAAAAATTCGAATGGTAAACCATCCTATACAAAAATATTTGGCGATGCTCTTGTAGAGATTATTGAGGATAATAAAAATGTGGTTGGTATTACTGCAGCAATGCCCGATGGTACAGGATTAGATATTCTTAAAGAAAGACATCCGCAAAATTATTTTGACGTTGGTATTGCAGAGGAACATGCTGTTACCTTTTCCGCAGGATTGGCAACTCAGGGTATCATTCCCGTGGTGGCAATCTATTCCACATTTTTGCAAAGAGGATTTGATCAGATAATTCACGACGTAAGTCTTCAAAAGCTGCATGTTGTTTTCGTACTTGATAGAGCAGGCCTGGTTGGCGCTGATGGACCAACACACCATGGAACATTTGATCTTACCTATTTACGACTTGTACCGGGAATGACAATAATGGCTCCGAAAGATGAAGCCGAGTTGAGAAACATGCTTTACACTGCGATTGAACATTGTGAGGGACCTGTAGCCGTGCGTTATCCCAGGGGCTCTGCTCTTGGCGTTCCGTTAATAGACGGATTTGAAATAATAGAGATCGGAAAAGCCGAAACATTAATTCCTGGTGATGATGTAGCTCTTCTTGCACTGGGTTCAATGGTAGATTATTCGCTAAAAGCTGCTGAACTTTTAAAGCAGGAAGGAATTAATGCCGAAGTGATTAATATGCGTTTTGCAAAACCATTAGACACAGCAATACTTGATGAAGTGTCAGAAAAATTTTCCAAAATAGTTACACTTGAGGAGAACAATTTGCCAGGTGGTTTTGGCAGCGCAGTAGTTGAATATTTTAATGATAAAAATTATAAAAACAATATTCTAAGAATAGGTCTTCCCGATAATTTTGTTGACCATGGAACGCAGGCAGAATTGCATCACCTTTTAGATATTGATCCTGAAGGTATTAAAGAAAAAGTAAAAGTATTTTGTGAAATCAAAACTGTTAACCAGGGAATTACTTTTTAATGGATCAGGTAAGAGTTGCAATAATTGGATTAGGCGGAGTCGCTCAAATTGTTCACCTGCCAAACCTTTCTAAAATTAAAAATGTTGAAATAAAATCTGTTGCCGAAGTTAAAAAAAGCCGGCTCAATGCTGTAGCAGATAAATTCAATATTAAAGAACGCTATACTGATTACCGCGAACTTTTGGAAAAAAGCGATATTGAAGCCGTAATTGTTGCTACACCTACGAGTCTTCATAAAGAGGTTGTAATTGCATGCTTAAATGCAAAAAAAGATGTGTTGGTTGAAAAACCAATTGCCCGCACTTTTACCGAAGCGAATGCGATGGCACAAGCAGCAAAGAAGAATAAACGAAAGCTGATGGTTGGGATGAATTTACGTTTCCGTCCCGATACTATGTTATTAAAAACATTTATAAACTCCGGTGAAATTGGTGAACCTTTTTATGCAAGAGCTACATGGGTAAGACGGCAGAGCAGCGATGAAAAATGGTTTATGAAAAAGGAACAAGCTGGCGGAGGTGTTATATTCGATCTTGGTATTTCACTGCTTGATCTTGCTCTGTGGTTAATGGGTTATCCCACTGTTAAATCGGTTCAAACACAAACTTACTGCCAGAACACAAAAAACCTGGAAGATACTGCCATCAGTTATATTAGATGCAATAAATCGAAACTTATTAATATAGAAACAAGCTGGGCTTTACCGGTTGACCGGGATCTATTCCGCATAACTGTTTTCGGATCCAAGGGAAGTGTTACTACCTCACCATTACATATTTTCAAAAGTGTTGATAACCAATTTGTAGATTTAAAACCAACTATGACTCAAAATTCAGCAACATTATTTCAGAATTCTTACAGGAATGAATTGAAAAGTTTTATTGGTGCTATACAAGGTTTGAATCCTCTTTTTTCATCGGGTGAAAGAGCTGTTGAAAGATTAAAAGTGATTGACGCGATGTACAGGTCGGCGAAGAAAAACCATGAGATAAAACTTAATTAAAAGATGACAAAAATATTATTAGTTGATGATGAACCTGATATCGTTGAGTTCCTGAAATATAATCTCGAGCAAAATGGATATGACGTAATAGTTGGTCACGATGGTCTTCAAGCTCTTAATAAACTTTCCGAGAACCCCGATTTAATCATCCTTGATATAATGATGCCGCATCTTAATGGATATGAGGTTTACCAGAAAATTAGAGAGAATAAGAATTTTAAGGATGTCCCGATAATATTTCTAACAGCAAAGGCAGGCGAAACTGATGAAATAAAAGGATTAGAATTGGGTGCAAGTGATTTTATTCAAAAACCTATTTCACCCCAAAAATTAATTGCAAGAATAAAATTAAATCTTCGAAAAAACAAAGTTGATTTAACAGGTAAAGATAAAATAAAATTAGAAGTAGGTCCGCTTTTTATTGATAAAGAAAAATATGTTGTTAATATCGATAACGTTGAAACTGTATTTCCGAGAAAAGAATTTACTCTTTTATTTTTCCTTGCGAACAATCCCGATAGAGTTTTTAGCCGTGAGGAGCTTTTAAAAGAAGTTTGGGGAAATAATGTATATGTTGTTGATCGTACAGTAGATGTGCATATTAGAAAAATAAGAGAGAAGCTTGGCAAACATGCTTACTTAATTGATACAATTAAAGGGGTGGGATATAAATTTAAAAGTGTGGAATGATATTAAATCCAACCTCAGATCTTCGTTAGTTTATTTAAAAGAATACATACTTTTTGTATTCGTTATCAGCTTTGCCTTCTTACTTTTATCAGAAAATACTCTTAATCAATTCTACGTTTATATTTTGGTTATTACTGCCAGTTTGGTAATTCTATACCTGATAGGTAAAAAAAGAAACGGGGAACTTATCGAGATAAAGACAATTATTGATAACATAAGAACAAGCAAGTATTCAAATTCTGATGAAATCATACTGAGTAAAAACCTTGAATCGTTAGAAAATGCGATTAAGAAAATGTACCAGCGCAGTAAAGGTGATATTGAAGATCTTCACCGGCTGCAGAAGGTACGGTCGCAGTTTATAGCCAATGTTTCACACGAGCTAAGAACACCAATCTTTACAATCCAGGGATATATTGAAACGCTGATGGACGGCGCTATAGACGATCCGAAAGTAAACAAACAGTTCCTTAAAAAAGCAAACCAACATACAATTGCACTTAGCAACCTGCTTAATGATCTTATCGATCTATCGATGATAGAATCGGGTGAGCTGAGAATGAGTTACAGGTATTTTAATGTAAATGATTACTTATGTAACATCGTAAGCGAGATGAAGCCTTTGGCAGAAGAGAGCGGATTAGATTTGATATTTCAACCTGTGAGGAATGACCTGGAAATATTTGGTGATAGGGAAAAACTTAAACAAGTTTTTGTTAATATAATTCAGAATGCAATTAAATACTCTGAAAAAGGTAAAGTTGAAGTGTTTGCTGAAGAAGAAAAGAAAAATGTAAAGTTTATAATTAAGGATACCGGTATAGGCATACCCGATGACTCAATTAATAGAATATTCGAACGATTTTATAGAGTGGATAAAGCACGCTCACGCTCAGTTGGCGGAACAGGTTTAGGTTTAGCAATTGCCAAGCATATTTTAGAAGCACACAATTCAAAAATTGAAGTTAAAAGTAAGCTGAATACCGGCAGTGAATTTTATTTTAATTTAAAAAAATGATGGGCAGAAAATTAAAACTAAGTGACCGATGGCAAATCTTCTTTTTGATTGAAATAATTCTCTTAATTATTTCTATGATAATGCCAATAACACCAAGCAAAACAGGATCAAGTACAAAATTAGCAGATTGGTTTATCAAAAATCCATCCTACTTTGAAGAAATACTTTTTTATTTCATATTCGGAAATGTTATAGTAGTAATTTTAGGAGTTGTTTTTATAATCTGGTTGAGGATTACAAAAAAACGTGGAATAAAAGGTTGAATTAAGTCATTCTTATTTTAGTTAAATATTTCACTTAGTTGTTATTATTAACTTTATCAGTTAATTCTCTGTTAAACCGCATTGCGCTTGCCCGTCGGCAGACAGGTCTTTCACATCTTCAATACCTACAGAGATACAAACAGCGATTTGTTTCATCACACACTGCAAATTATTTTAATGCTTTCTCAACATCTTCAATTAAATCCTCAATATCCTCAATACCTACAGAGAAACGAACGAGTCCATCAGTTAATCCAAACTTTTCTCTTTCCCCTTTTGGAACCGTTGCGTGTGTCATGCTTGCAGGATGTGAGATAAGACTTTCAACTCCACCAAGACTCTCCGCAAGTATAAATATTTTTACATTATTTAAAACTTTTTTTGCTTTTTCAAGCGAGCCGAAATCTGCAGAAACCATTCCCCCGAAACCGCTCATCTGCTGCTTTGCAAGCTCGTGCTGAGGATGAGATTTTAATCCGGGATAGATAACTTTTTCTGCTGCACCGGATGAAACAAGAAAAGCTGCAAAAGCTCTTGCGTTTTCATCGTGCTGTTTCATTCTAACTGCAAGAGTTTTCGTTGCACGGAGAACCAGCCAGCAATCAAACGGAGACGGTACACCACCGGCAGCATTTTGAATGTACCTGACTCTTTCGTGAACTTTTTCATTGCTTGTAATTATAATACCTCCTATTACGTCGCTATGCCCGTTTAGATATTTCGTGGTACTGTGCATTACAATATCGATACCAAAGGCCAATGGATTTTGAAAATAAGGACTCATAAAAGTATTATCACACACACTGAGTAGATCATTTTTCTTTGCAATTGCTGCAACTCCTTTAAGATCGGTTAAAACCAGCATCGGGTTAGTTGGGGTTTCGACAAAAATCATTTTTGTATTTTCTTCAATTGCATTTTCAATATTGGAAAGATTGCTCGTATCAACCCAGGAATATTCAAGACCGTAAGCAGTAAGGTTTTGCTCAAATAACCTGTACGTTCCACCGTAAACATTGTTCGATATTATTATGTGATCGCCGGATTTTACCAAACTCATTAATGCATGTGTCGCAGCCAAACCAGAGGCAAACGCAATTCCGTACTTGCCTTTTTCGAGCGATGCAATATTTGCCTCCATTGCTTCACGGGTTTTGTTTTGAGTCCTTCCGTATTCATATCCCTTATGCTTACCAAGTTCATTTTGTTCATAAGTTGATGTTTGATAAATTGGTGTAATTACCGCTCCGGTTACGGGATCAGAAATTTGTCCTGCATGTATTGCATCTGTCGAAAAGCCCATATTATATCCTTAATTCTTTATTGTGTTATGTTAATGTACTATTGTCATTCCGGACGGAACGAAGTGACGATCCGGAATCTTATTTCACTCTCACTTAGATTCCCGCTGTTGCGGGAATGACAATACTTGTGTCACCCTGAATTTATTTCAGAGTCTTCTGTTTATTATTCAGATGCTGAAACAAGTTCAGCATGACTGAAATCTATTCATCATCAAAATGAATTAAATCATAACGTGTTATGATATCGGTTATTAATCCAAAATCACTTACAAGTATTGTAGAATTATCCTTAAGTACTTTTCTCACTTCGGAAAATTCTGTTTTTGCATCGAGTGTGGGGCAGCATTCTTCCATTACATCTTCTACAGAAGATTTAATTAAATCAGGATTATCGAGAAGTTTTTTCATTAACCTGTTTTCCGTAATGCACCCGATTGCTCTTCTTCCTTTCATAACAGGAATATGCGAAAAACCCTTTTCATTAAGTAACTGTACAACTTCCCTAACTGTTGCGTCGGGTTTTGCGTAAGTTATATCTTCTATACCACGTCCTTTTTTAGCATCCGAAATATCGCGTAAAATTTTTATTTCCGATTCAAGCATTCTGTTTATTTTCAGCCATTCAATGTTATGCCCTTTAGATAAATATCTTTCACCTGTATCGCAAACAATAAAAACAACAATATCCTCTTCGGTCAAATCTTTTGCTATTTCAAGTGCAACGTGAACAATAGTACCCGTGCTACCGCCGCAAAATATTCCTTCTTCCCTTGTAAGCCGTCTTGCAGCAGAAAAAGAAATTTTATCACTCACATTTATAATTTTATCAATATACTGAAAGTGAACATTTTCAGGTAAGCAATCCTGCCCGATTCCTTCAACAAGGTAAGGTGTTCCTTTTATAAGTTCCCCAGTTTCTTTAAAGTGTTTAAAAATAGAACCAAAAGGATCGGCACCAATTACTTTTATGTTTGGATTTTTTTCTTTAAGATATCTACCCGTACCGCTTATGGTTCCGCCGGTTCCAATGCTTGAAATAAAATGTGTTATCCTCCCGTCTGTTTGTTCCCAGATTTCAGGTCCTGTAGTCTTGTAATGAATTTCGGGGTTTGCAGGATTAGAATATTGATATGCAAAAATTGAGTTCGGAGTTTCTTTATTAATACGTTTTGCAACGTTTACATAATATTCAGGGTCGTCAGGTTCAACCATATTAGAAACAACAATAACTTCTCCGCCAAATGCTTTAAGGTAATTGATTTTTTCTGAGCTGACTTTATCGGTAACGACAGAAATTGATTTGTAACCTTTTACTGCTGCAGTAATGGCCAGTCCGATTCCCGTATTGCCGCTTGTGGCTTCAATTATTGTTCCGCCTGGTTTTAACTCTCCTTTTTCTTCGGCATCAAGTATCATGCTGTAGCCGATACGGTCTTTCACACTTCCACCGGGGTTTGCAGATTCCAACTTTGCGAATATCTTTGGTTTTAATCCTTTATTTATCTTATTGATTTTTATTAACGGTGTATTGCCAATCTGCTCGAGAATACTATTCTTAAACTCCAAACTTTGCTCCTGTTAACTGATCATTATTATTAAATAAATTTTGGGCAATAATACGCAATAGTTTTTATTGATAAAAGAATTTTATGACGGGTGAAAGACAAGTAATTAATACTTAGAGCCAGGTTGAGTTTGAAGTTAAACTTTATAGTACAAACGGCAAATGATAGTAGTTCCATATTTTGTAACGAGCATCACCATTTTTAATCATTGGACTTACATTATGAGTTGTACAACACAAATTTATTTGCAGAACCGAAATTCTTTATTAGATTACATATTAATAACAGTGAACTAATATATTCTTTCCTTCTTGAAG
>JBATTD010000641.1:0-4299 GCA_049670345.1 Ignavibacteriaceae bacterium | reverse complement strand
AACAATATCAGCACCAGCATTAAAATATGCCCTGTGGATTTCCTTTATTATTTCCGGCTGTGTTAATGATAGAAGATCGTTGTTACCTTTTAAATCATGCGGGTGATCTTTAAATCTGTTTCCGCGAAAATCTTCTTCGCTTAAATTGTGGCGTTGTATCATTGTACCCATAGCGCCATCCAACACAAGGATTCTTTCGGTTAATATTTTAGTAAGGGCTTCTAACATATCTGTTTGAAATTACTCCGGTGATTAATCATTCTATTTAGTAAATGATAAAGAGATTAATTATTTATCAATTCATTAGCTGTTTTGAAAAGGTTGCCAAATATAGCTAAATTGCTTTGCATTATAAACCAATTTAATTAGGCACAGAACATAGTTATGATAGTTGTAACAGGTGGCGCGGGCTTCATCGGCAGTGCGATAGCTTGGGAACTAAACAGGCGTGGCGAAAAAGAAATTGTGATTGTTGATGAACTTGGTAAGGATGAAAAATGGAAAAATCTTGTTGGGTTGCAATTCGAAGAGTTTGTTAACAAACAAAAATTTATTGAAAGCATTGATAATAGGGCTTTTAATAATGTGGATGCCATTATTCACATGGGTGCTAATTCATCGACAACAGAAAAAGATGCCGACCACCTTTTAAACAATAATTATCTTTACACAAAAACACTTGCAGAGTTTAGTTTAAAAAACAATATTAGATTCATATACGCCTCGTCCGCAGCCACATACGGTGATGGATCACTTGGGTTTAATGATGACGAAAGCAAATGTGATACGCTCAGACCACTTAATATGTATGGCTACTCAAAAAGTATGTTTGATGTCTGGGCTGTAAACCAGGACGTATTTAATAAAATTGTGGGATTAAAATACTTTAACGTTTTTGGTCCTAACGAGTATCATAAGGGTGATATGCGAAGTGTTGTTCATAAGGCATTTGAGCAGGTAAGAGATACGGGAAAAGTAAAATTATTTAAATCGGGGAACCCGAAGTATAAAGACGGCGAGCAAATGCGGGATTTTATTTATGTAAAAGATGCTGTTAATATGACCCTGCACTTTTTAGATAATAAAAATATAAATGGATTGTTCAATATTGGTTCTGGCCATGCGAGAACATGGAATGATCTTGTAACCGCATTATTCAAAGCTATGGAGAAACCGGTTAACATTGAATATATTGATTTACCCGATCATCTTGCCGATAAATACCAGTACTTCACCGAAGCAAATCTATCAAAGCTAAAAAGCGTTGGCTATAAAAAAGAAATCACCTCTTTGGAAAATGGCATTAATGATTATGTTAAAAATTATCTGTTAAGTAAAATATATCTGGGTATGTAAGCAATTATTAATTATAAGGTATTTCCTCATCGTCGTCTAACAAGTCATCTTCCGGATCGATTAAAGGTATGTTGTTTTCAACGATATCTTGTTCAGTTGGTTCTTTATCGAAAGGATTTTCCTCCACCACCTCCTCTTCTTCATCTTCGATAAAATCATCATCGTCTGCATCATTGTCTTCATCGTCATCTTTCTTCTTCGAAGCTAAAAAAGCGGATTTAAAATCATCACTCTCTATCTGTTCAAAACAATTAAGTTCTTCCATTAATATCGCGGTATCTTCAAATCGTGGCATTTATACTTTCTCCTCATTTAATATTTTTAGAGTGTACAAAAAGTTTATATTTTATTACATTATTTACAAACGTATAAATTTTTTATTTTATTATTGTCTCATAAATATTATAAGCATCTCATCTAAAAGTAAAATTGATTTATTACTTTGTCAATACAATTATAAAAAAAATGAAAGATTAATATGAAGCTGGCAACCCTTTGTTATGTAATAGATAAAAACAGAAACTCCACTTTGATGATACATCGCATAAAAAAAGAGAACGATTATCACCGGGGAAAATGGAATGGATTAGGAGGAAAATTTGAGCAGGGTGAAAGTCCTGAAGAGTGTGCAGTAAGGGAAATAGAAGAAGAAAGCGGCTTAAAGGTAAAAAGAATAAAGATGAAGGGATTTATCACTTTCCCAATGTTTGATGGCAAAGAAGATTGGTATGTTTTTCTTTTTACTGCTGAAGAATTTGAAGGGGAAGTGATCGACTCAAACGAAGGGAAACTTGACTGGATACCAAACAACAAACTGACCGAAATCAATCTTTGGGAAGGAGATAAATATTTCATCCCATGGCTTTTTAAAGAAAAGTTTTTCAGTGCTAAATTTATTTATGAAAATGGTAATTACAGAAGTCACAAAGTTTATTTTTATTAAACAACTGTGAACATGATTTCAATATTTGTAAATCCAATAAATAATTCAGTATAATTTAATATTATTATTATTCAATTTATTCATTACAGGATTTTTATTTCATGAAAATTGCTTTTGCAGCTGCCGAAGCGGTTCCTTACGCTAAAACGGGCGGACTTGCCGATGTAGCTGGTTCCTTACCAAAAGAATTAGAAAAGCTTGGCTGCGAGGTAAAACTATTTATTCCAAAATATTTTTTAATAGATGAAGAAAAGCATAAGCTTCACTATAATTGGGATATAGGCGAAATGCCCATCCGGATTAACGGTATTACGCGTTCTGTTCATGTTCTTCAAAGCAGACTTCCCGGCTCTAATGTTGAAGTAAATTTTATTGATTGCCCGCATTATTTTCATCGCCATCGTATTTACACAAACGATGCGGATGAAGATGAAAGGTTTATTCTTTTTTCTAAGAGTGTTATTGAAACATTACAGAGAATGCAGTGGGCTCCAGATATAATACATTGTAACGATTGGCAAACAGGTTTACTACCACTATTTGTAAAAGATAATTATAATTGGGATAGACTGTTCGATGCAACAGCAACGTTATTTACAATTCATAATATTGGTTACCAGGGAAGATTTAAAACTTCAGCATTATTGAATGCGGAAATACGTAAAGAATTATATTATCCGAATGGTCCTGTTGAACACGCGGGTGCGGTTTCATTTATGAAGACAGGAATTGTTTTTGCGGATATTCTTAATACCGTTAGTAATAAATATTCACACGAAATTCTCAAACCAGATTTGGGCGCAGGTTTGGATGGAATATTGAAGAAAAAAAAAGAAGACTTGTTTGGAATATTAAACGGTGTTGATTACGGCATTTGGAATCCGAAAACAGACGAATACATTCCGTATAATTATTCGCCGGAAGATTTGAATGGTAAAATTAAAAACAAACGTTTTTTATTAGATCACTTTAATATGCCATTTGAAGTAACTGTCCCGCTTATTGGAATTGTATCAAGAATGGTTGCACAGAAAGGGTTTGATATTTTTACCGAAGCAATAAACGATCTTATGGAATTAAATGCACAATGGCTTATACTCGGCAGCGGGGAAGACAAGTATGAACAATTATTCAGGGAACTATCCCATAAACTCCCTCAAAAAGTTGGGACTTATATAGGTTATAACAACGAGCTTTCTCATCTTATAGAAGCTGGTGCAGATATGTTTCTTATGCCTTCGCGTTATGAGCCTTGCGGGTTAAATCAAATTTACAGCTTAAAGTATGGTACAGTTCCGATTGTAAAGAGAACCGGAGGTTTGGCTGATACAGTGCACGATTGGGATGAACTGGTAAGCTTTGGATTAGAAACAGGAACCGGTTTTTCCTTTAACGATCATACAGGTTATGCTTTGCTAACAAGTGTTCAGCGGGTACTAAGTAATTTTAAGAATAAAACAGTTTGGAAAAAAATTCAATTGAATGGAATGGAAAAAGATTATTCATGGAAACATTCAGCCGAACAATATATTGAGTTATACCGGCTTGCTAAAAAGAAGCGGGGCTAAGATTTACTTTATACCCTATGGAAAAATAGAATAAAACTTCGCCCCAACTAACAGGGTTTTCCGGCAACTTTTTACTTAAAAGAAAACTTCTTCCTACTGCAAATTCTGCAGGGCCTATTGGTGTATCAAAGGAAAGGATGCTACCTATTCCATGCCGCAAATCTTTAAATCTTATTTGCGATGGTTCTTGCCAGGTTGTACCAAGATCATATCTTACTTTGATATAGGTATCGAAGAAAACTTGGAAGGGTAATTTTAATCTATACATAAGTGAGGTGAGAAAAATTTGCCTACCACGGAATTCATTTTCTCTCATTCCTAAAAATGACCCCAATCCACCCAGAATAAATTGTTCGGTAAGAGGGGTAGTGTTATCGCTAAAACCAATTTTTAATCTTGGCACAAGAGTGCCCCGATTGCCCAATTTAAGAA
>JBATTD010000640.1:0-4231 GCA_049670345.1 Ignavibacteriaceae bacterium | reverse complement strand
GCATCAATGATTCTTTCCGCAATAACTGCACAGACTTTTGTTGTGCCTAAATCCAATCCTGCTATGATATCTTTCTTCATCCGTTTGATTCCGTATTTACAGGTTTACCGATAAAAATCTCATTGTTAAATCTTAAATCAACGTAGCTGCTGTTTTTAAATAGTATATCCTTTTCATTTAGCCCTTTCCAAATAGATGATAGAATAACTACCTTTTTGCCTTCCGATCCTTTTCCGAATATTACAGGGTATGTAATACTGGAAAACCTTAAAATAACATCGCCGCCATGTCTTAAATTAATTTCTGTTAAATCTTTATACATTTCATCATTTACTATTTTAGCTACGTCAATAATTTTAAATGCACGAATCAACTCTTCACTATGGATACTTCCAGGGTCATCACTCTTACGATTTAAATTCACATTACTTATAACAGGAAGTTTTGATATGTCTGAGTTCTTTTTCAGCTTAATAATTTGAAAATTTTCTGTTATTAAAAATGTATCACTTTTCATCAGCAATACTGCCATAAAATCCTTTTCAACTATATTAATAACAACTCTTCCAATTCCATCCGCTTGAACTTCGGCTGCAGCTACATATGGATGTTGTGTAATTCTTGATTTAATTTCCTGTAATGTTAATTCCGGATGTTCACTTACTTTGTTCAAATCAGAACTGATCAAATAATCGTTTGCCGAAAGAGTTTTATCTCCTTCTAAAATTATTTCAGAAAAAATTTTCCCATTGGATTTTTCCGTTACAACGTTGACATGTATCATCCCGCCTATAATTGCTGCAAACAGTATAGCTCCGAAAATTGTACCTAGCTTCTCTTTCATTTCGATCTCTTTTTCAATAATTCAACAAACTTCTCACCGTATTTCCAGATGTCGCCAGCACCCATTGTAATTACTATATCATCGTCCTCTACTATGCTTAAAAGATATTCGGGTATATCAGTTTTATCGGAAACATAGTGAACATATTTATGTCCGAATTTTTGAGTAATATCGGAAATCATTTTCCCGTCAACTCCCTCTATCGGGTCTTCCCTTGCCGGGTAAACATCGGTACAAATAAAAACATCCGAGTTCAGAAATGATTTTCCAAACTCCTGATAAAAATCTCTTGTCCTCGAATAAAGATGCGGTTGAAATACAACGACTAAACGTCTTTTCCATCCAGCCCTTACACCTTCAAGTGATGCAGTGGTTTCGGTTGGATGATGGGCATAGTCATCTACAACTAAAATTTCTTTATTGTATTTAATCTCAAATCTTCTGTAAACACCGGAGAACTTTTCCAAAGCTTTTTTAATAACAGAAAACTCGATGCCCAATTCTTTAGCAATGGTTACAGCAACTAGAGAATTTTTTATGTTATATACACCGGGAACATTTAATTTAATCTTACCTAAATCTTCTCCCTTATGATTAACCGTATATGTACTTGAAAATTCATTATGTGTTATATCCACTGCTCTTATATCTGCATGCGGTGTTGTTCCATAAGTAATAATTTTTTTATTTATTTCCGGTCTAATTTCCAGCAGCGCCGGTTCATCAAGACAAAGAACAACAAAACCATAAAAAGGGACTTTGTTTGCAAATTCAATAAATGCAGATTTTATATCATCAAGATCTTTGTACGTATCAAGGTGCTCGCTTTCCAATGTTGTTAATGCTGCAATTACCGGAGTTAGTTTTAAAAAAGTTCTGTCGAATTCATCAGCTTCAACAACTATAAATTCTCCGTTTCCTAACCGCGCATTAGTACCACCCAGTCCGCTTAACTTACCGCCTACTATTATTGTCGGATCAATTCCACCTTCTGTTAAGCTTAATCCAACCATACTTGTAGTGGTTGTTTTACCATGTGTACCTGCAATACCGATTCCATATTTCATTCTCATTGTTTCAGCAAGCATTTCCGATCGTTTAATTACCGGTATGTTTTTCTTAAAGGCTGCTGCTACTTCAGGATTATCGGTAGTAACAGCTGATGAATAAACTAGAACATCAGCGTCTTTCAGATTTTCAGGTGAATGACTTTTATGAATCTTTGCGCCAAGTTTTGTAAGCCGGTCGGTAATTTCAGTTAGCGAGTTATCGGAACCGGAAACTTCAAAACCCTGATCCAAAAGTATTTCAGCAATACCGCTCATTCCTATTCCACCTATTCCAACAAAATGTATTTTATGTATATTCTTAAACATTATTTGTTTTCAATTACAGTTTTCATTTCTAAAATTTTGTTATATAAATCATCTTCATTTTCATAATCAGAAATTCTAAACATAATTGGTCTTAATCTGTTCTCAATTTTTATTCTTACAATTCTCATTCCTTTTGATCTTGTAGAACCTTTTTGTCTGAAGAATTTGATAAACACAAGCTGTTCTTTATTAAATCTTCTTTCTTTAAATCGATTGATGAACGCAATACCGTTGCCTGCTATTTCAATATTTTTGTTAAGCATTTGGTTATACAGTAATGCAACTATTGAGAAGATCACAATAAGCCCCAGGAAGTAAAGTACCGGGTCGCTTATAACAAGAGTGAAAGAATCTTCTACAAACTCGCCTCTTATAATCAGGTAAAGCACAAAAACAATAAAGTATATTATGGTTGATTTATAATAGAACGACATATTGTATTTAAATACGCTTTTATTATTTGAAGTTTCAGCACTCATACTGCCTCCATATATTTTAAAGCGTTAATTGCGATGTTTTTAGCTGCATCAGGTTTCGCCAGTTTTACTGCATTTCTTTTTAACTCATTGAGTTTATCTTTCGATTCAATTATTGAAATGACACTTTCTGAAAAACCCGAGTTCAATTCATCATCTTTTAACAGAACAGCAGCGTTATTATCCGATAAAGATTTTGCATTATAATATTGATGATTCTCAGCCACGTTAGGTGAAGGCACCAAAATAGATGGAACACCCAATACTAATATTTCTGCAATTGTTGTTGCACCGGCACGAGCCAAGAGTAAATCACAAGCAGAATAAGCAGCATTCATATCATCAATAAATTCATATACTTTAACACTCTTGGAAGTATATTTTTGATGATCATCAAAATAATTTGCGCCTGTCTGCCATATTACCTGAATTCCCGACTGTTCAAGTTTTGCAATGTTCTTTACTACTGCGTTATTTATTGATGCTGCTCCGAGACTTCCCCCAAGCACTAAAAGTGTTTTTGAATCTTGTATTAATCCGAATTTCTGTAATGCTGTTACTTTATTTTCAGTTCCTAAATTTTTTCTTACAGGATTTCCGGTTAAGATTGTTTTCTCTTTTCTTCTTAAATATTTTTTTGAATCTTCAAAGCTAATATGAACTTCATCTGCGTAACGTTCTAGCAACCTGGTTGTAATACCCGGATAACTATTTTGCTCAAGTAAAATTATTTTAGCACCCATAACAGATGAACCGAAAATTGCCGGGCCGGAAACATATCCTCCAGAACCAATTGCAACCTTTGGTTGAAATTTCATATTTATAATTAATGATTGTATTACCGACACAAAAAGTTTTAACGGAAATAATAAATTCTCAAAGTTGAATTTTCTAGAAAATCCTTTGATCCAAATCGATTTAAATTTATATCCAAGCTTTGGAACCATCTTTCCTTCAATTTTGGATTTTGTTCCAACAAATAATATTTCAGTATCAGGTTTCAATTCTTTTATTTGTTCTGCCACTGCAATTGCCGGGAACAAATGCCCGCCAGTTCCGCCGCCTGCAAACAACACTTTGTATTGCGTGGTTTTGCCGCTCATACATTTGCCTCTGCAAAAGTTTCGTCGAATCCATCTTCATCTTCCACATCATTTAATTTCTGATTTGAAAGAGCAATATTTATTAAAATGCCGATACTGACACAGAGGAACACTAAAGACGTACCGCCGTAACTAATGAACGGTAAAGGTAAACCTGTTGTCGGCAGCATTCCTGTAGTAACAGCAACGTTCACAAAAGCATATATGATGATTGATATAGTTATACCAAATGCTAACAACTGCCCGAATCTGTCTTTAGCTTTCTTTGCGATTAGTACACCAACTATGAAAAGAATCAGATAACTCAGCAAGACAAACACTGTACCGATAAAACCCAACTCCTCGCCAAGTATTGCAAATATAAAATCACCATAAGCTTCGGGCAGAAACAGATTACTCTGCATGCTATTGCCTACACCAACACCGAATAAC
>JBATTD010000639.1:0-2483 GCA_049670345.1 Ignavibacteriaceae bacterium | reverse complement strand
AGTTTCAAGTTCAGTAAGATTGGATCCAGCAATTATAGCAAATGTTGTCCATACTGTTTCTCCAGGTCCAATATCGCCAAGCGGCGTTCCTATCCAACTTCTAAAATCTCCATTAGGACCTATAGTTGGATCAAAAGATGTCATAAATGTGTAAGATTCCGTTCTAATTGCACCGCTACTACCCGCAGTTGTAGCTCTCATTCCCGACGCACCATCTAAAGAAGCTATACCAAAGTATTGTTCGAAATGACTAACTGTGCCAAATTGATAACAAACGTTGTTAAAAAGTGTATAGCCGCCTGAGTTAGTGCCAAAGTTAGCTGCATCAATATCCCAATCGATAAATATTCCCGCAACAGCAGCTGGTATCATAGACGCCGTGGTATTAGTAAATCCGTATCTAATAAATACAAATTCTTCTCCGGTATTAGAGTAGGTCCTTTGAGTTACTTCTACACCATATGGTGATGTTGCAAGTCCATCGTCCACTATTGCTTCAGTAATTTGGTTAAAATTAGCATCTGAGGTGAAGCCACCAGCAAAATTACTTGAGACATTTTGTATATCAAAAATTGAGAAACTACCAATCATCCCATTTACAGATCCTGTGCTCGAAGATCCGAACATTACACCACCGAGATAACAGCCATCTAACCCATTCCAGGTAACACCTATTCCAGGAGGGCCTGAAACATTTGGATGTCCGATAGAGGCATCATTAAATATATCAAGATTAAGATTTCCCGGTGTATGAGTTAAACTCATCACGGGTTCGCTAATAGGATTATCTATTGTTGTAAATGTCCAGTTTGGACCGAAAGTTGTGCAATTTCCATCAGAACTATTAACTTTCCATAAATATAATTTACTATAACTCAATGGAGGCATAGGAACTGAAGTAACAAGAGGACCTGAATAAATAGTTACACCGTCAAAAATAACCTCTATTTCAGTCGCATCTAATCCGTTTACCCAACTCAGAGTTGGTTCATCAAGTGGAATGTCTGTAGCACCGGCAACTGGATTAGGATTGGATGCAGCACCAACCGGGCAAGGAGGTGGAGGAGCAAAATCAAATGAAGCTATTCTTGTTCTCCAATTAAAACTACCCGTAAATGGCTGGTATTCGTTTGTGTACCAGAAAGTTTGTCCATCAGGATCAGCACTCATAGTTGTGTAATCACCCCATCTCTCAAGTCCGTTCTGAGAGCCGGAGCTTGAGAAAATCACTTCTTCAGCAGCAGTCATAACACCTAGAGGATCACCATCCATCCTTCCTGTAAATCTGATATCCGGAAATATACTTGAACTTGAAGCAGAATAACCAAGTGCAATATCACCACTGTCATTCATTGCAATACTTCCCATCCATCTATAGATACCGTCGGCAGGAGCATACGTACCTTCCTGGTACAAACTCCAACTACCAGAATTACGTAATTCATACCATCTCATACCTGCACGACCGCCGCCGGCATTGATTGTGTGGCAAACTACCATGGATTCATGACTGCCAAAATTCCTATATTGTAATCGCTGCATTAATCTGGAAGAAAGATCATCCAATAAGGTTGTTGTGCCCATTTGGGGGATCCCGTTAACAGGAGTATAAGGTGAGGTGGTAATTGCTAACGGTCCTGTAAATGTGGAAGAACCTGGGTCAGCCCAATCTACCTGAAGTTCAAAAACATCAAGTCCGCCACCAAAGGCTTGTACAAAATAATTTGGTGCACCTGCCGGAGGAGGTGATGTGCCATCACAATCTGATGGAAGTAATGACGCCGAAATACTTGAAGGTACACTAAATATTACCATATTTGCAGAGTTACCAACTAACATACTATCTCTTTCCATTACACCTGCATAGGTTCCCTGAAATCCTCCGGCAAAACGATTTGCTGAGAAATAATATCCATCAGGCCAAACACCAAACTTAGGATAATCAGGAAAATCTGTAGTCTCAAAACCATATCGGTACCATGCACCTGTAGGATCGGATGTTTGAGAGACAGCTACTAATAAATATGTTCCACCGGTTGGTAATGAGAACTGGGTTGCAATCCATCTGTCAGCAAGATCATCATAAAGAACTATTGGATCGCCATCATTTAAATTTGTTTGCCAGGGACCTGGAAATCCTGCCCAAATAGTACCAAGATTTAATGGACCTAAAAGAGAATTCCCGCTTTTATCCCAAATTTGAAAACGAACATTTACCATTTGCATATAATGATTCGGACCAACATCACCACTAACATCCGGTGGAGCATAAATATCGTGTGGTACACCGTCAAAATTTTGAAAAATTGTTCCAACCCCATCGGTTCCATTAAAGAGCTGAAGAGCTGGATCATTTTTATACTCATTATTAAGTGTAGATGGAATGCTTCGGAGAGGAATAATTCCATCCACCCATGGTGTTTGCATAAGCGGCATCTCTTCCATTTCTCTTAGCGGGATGGATAAATCATGGTTGATTGCCG
>JBATTD010000638.1:0-4601 GCA_049670345.1 Ignavibacteriaceae bacterium | reverse complement strand
ATATAGCTTTATTCTTACCTCTTATGATCTTTGCAACTTCTGTAGCCATACGACCAAGCACTGCATCCTGAGCATCAACGAGATACCATTTGCGATCCGCATCTTCTGTGCGAATAAATCGGGTTATTTTTTCCTGTTTCACTTATTTTTCTCCGTATCCAAAAATCATTTCTAAAAAAGTCTACAAAGCTAATGGTAAGGAAAGCAAAAGTCAAGAAATGGGTGATTTGATGAACTGCAATAATTCTGCCCTCCTATCGAAATAAGAGGGCAGTTCAAGATTATTTAGCGTTTTGCATACCTGGCATATCAAACTTTGTAAACCCGGACGGTGCCGAAAACATTTTATCATCAAGATTCATCCGTTCTAATTCTATCACTTTAAATACAGTTTCCAATTCACCAGATGAGTTTTCCTCTTTAACTAACAAGGGGAAATACCCTTCACTCATAATTTCCTTTTGCCATTGAGAACTTCCCCCACTCTCCGGGTCATCCATAAACAAAAATGATCCGAGTTCTTTTGTCATTAATGCCAAACCTTTTTTGCCTTCATCTTTAAATTCAAACTCATCACAGCTGTAGCCCAAAACATCTTGTGAATTTCCCGTTTTAACAAAATAATCCGGTTCAATTGATTCATTTTTTGAGATTTCATCCTTTGGGTCAATCGGCATTTCCATGTACATTTTTTGTTCATTCATTATAATTATCATTACTTTTTTATCCCCATCGTATATCATTGATCCCTGCCCGGCAACTTCACCATCAGCCGGTTGAATCAGGAATTTATTTCCTTTTACAAAATAACTGATTTGTTGGTTCTGACCTTCATCACTTGCTTCAAATGTTACCTTTCCCTGAAAACTATCCTGGGCAATACTGAGAGAAGAAGTAAAAAATAGCAGCAAGTTAAGTGCTATCATTATTGTTGAGATTGACTTATGCATAATTCCTCCATTACTTAGATGTTTTAAAATTATATTTTTTACAATATTGTAAAGTTAAGAGTTTTTAGTTTACAAATAAAACTAAAAGAATAAAACTGGAATGATTTGATAACCAAAGCTTTAGACGGATAAAATAACTCTTTTGAAGCGTTAACCAAAATTAGTAATTTTGAATCTTCATTTTTTCACATAATTAAAGATCTCAAACAATAATGAAAATACTAATTACAGGCGGTGCAGGGTTTTTAGGAATTAACTTAGTACGATATCTCCATTCAAGGGAAAACGAAATTGTTTCTCTGGATATTGTGGAATTTGATTATCCTGATATGAAGGATAAGATAAAAATAATAACCGGTGATGTACGAGATAAAAGTGCTGTCGCTAAAGCAATGGAAGGAATTGATATTGTTATCCATACTGCTGCAGCGCTTCCATTATATAAAGCGGAAGATATTTTTTCAACAGATGTTGAAGGTACGAGAAACCTGATTGAAGCTGCTGAGAAAAACAACGTAAAACGTTTTATTCATATTTCCTCAACAGCAGTTTATGGTATTCCCGATCATCATCCGTTATACGAAGATGATAAACTTGATGGTGTTGGACCGTATGGTAATGCAAAAATTCAGGCTGAAGAAGAATGTTTGAAATCCAGGGAGAAGGGAATGTGCGTTCCGATAATTCGTCCAAAATCTTTCATAGGAGTTGAACGGCTTGGTGTGTTCGACCTTTTATTTGATTGGGCTAAAGACGGACATGGTTTCCCGATGATTGGTAATGGTAATAATCGTTACCAACTGCTTGATGTTGAAGACCTGTGCGAAGCTATTTATCTCTGCTGTACTTTGGATGAAGAGAAAGTAAATGATACTTTTAACATTGGCGCAAAGGAATTCACAACAATGCGTGAAGATTATCAAGCTGTGCTTGACGCCGCCGGATATGAGAAAAAGATACGTGGTCTCCCGGAAAAACCGATAATATGGACATTGAGATTTTTGGAAGCATTAAAATTATCACCTCTTTACAAATGGGTGTATGAAACAGCATCCAAGGATTCATTTGTTTCGATTGAAAAAGCTGAGAGAGTACTTGATTATAATCCAAAATTCTCGAATAAAGATGCACTTGTAAGAAATTACAAATGGTATGTTGAACACTTTGACGAATTTAAAGATAAATCCGGTGTGTCGCACCGCGTGCCCTGGAAACAGGGAATATTACGTGTTGCGAAAGTGTTTTTTTAATTAATCTACATTAGAATTTATCTTAATATATTTTTACAGGAGTAACGGATGCCGGAGAAAAAAGATTATCTAAAAGATAAGATTGAACATATCGATATAAAATCGCACAATGTTGTACCGCTTGTTGAGGCAATGAAAAATATGGCTTTCTCTGCCCGCGATCTTAACAACGCTGCAAAGATTTACGATAGGATGATAAACGATAAAGACTGCACTATCATTTTAACTTTAGCAGGAAGTTTATTCAGTGCAGGATTAAAAAGGATTGTTTACGACATGATAATGAATAACATGGTTGATGCTATTGTTTCCACAGGTGCAATTATGATCGACCAGGATTTTTTTGAAGCGATTGGATTCAAACACTATAAAGGGACACCTTTTGTTGATGACAACGAACTTCGCGATTTGCATATAGATAGAATCTACGATACTTACATTGATGAAGATGAACTAAGAATTTGTGATGACACTTGCGCAAAAATATTTAACAGCATGGATCTAAAACCATATTCTTCCCGCGAATTTATTGTTGAGTTCGGTAAATATCTTGAAAAAAACGGCGGACCAAAAGTTGATGATTCGGTTATTTGGGCTGCATATAAAAAGAACGTGCCTGTTTTTATTCCGGCTTTTTCAGATTGCTCTGCAGGATTTGGTTTTATTGTTCACCAAACTGAAAATCCCGATTCACATGTTTCAGTTGATTCGGCAAAGGATTTTCTTGAATTAACAAAAATAAAACTCGCTTCGAAAGAAACAGGTATTTTTATGGTTGGCGGCGGAGTGCCAAAAAATTTCACGCAGGATATTGTAGTTGCGGCAGATATATTAAAAGAAGATGCACCGATGCACAAATATGCAATTCAAATTACAGTTGCAGATGAAAGAGACGGAGCACTTTCAAGTTCTACATTAAAAGAAGCAAGTAGTTGGGGAAAAGTGGAAACAACTTACGAGCAGATGGTTTATTCCGAGGCAACTTTAGCTTTACCCTTAATTGCTGGCTATACATATCACAAAAGAAATTGGAAAAACCGGGAAGCAAAACAATTGCAGAAAATCTTTAACACCTAGGAAGTCCCCGCCTGATTGAATGGTTGTATGAAAGAATGATTGAATAACTTTAGTAGATATGCCAGATCTCAAAGATCTGGCATATCTAATGCGCTATATCATTTTTTATTCCACAATGCCCACAGCTTAAAATATTTTATAACCGGATATAAAGAAGAAAAAAGCGCCCATAAAAATCCCTGCGTTCCATTTAAAAAGTTTCGGTAAATAAAATAATTTTTGAAAAAATATACCGGAAAACCTAAAACAATTGCAGCAACACTTCTTCCTTTATTTCCTTCATCAAATAACACCTGTGCTGCTTTAGTCGTATATGAGTTGAACTTATTAAAATATTGTTCAATGTTAGTATAGCTGTAATGATGGAGTGTGCCATTCAATTTTTGCGTATCCCCTTTCAGCTTAACTTTTTCGTGTACTTTATTAGAAGAAAAATTTCCACAATTTTTATTGAACAACCTTAAGTAATATTCTTTGCTTTCCCTGCCGTACTTAAAATATTTTCCTAAAAAGATGAGCGAACGAGAAAGAAAAAAACCATTGAATTTTATTTCATCATCATTAAATATTTTTTTTATTTCATCACAAAGCTCATCGGAAACAACTTCATCTGCATCGATACTTAAAATCCAATCGTTAGATGCCAAAGATACAGCAAATCTTTTTTGTTCGCCGTACCCGTTAAATTCTTTTTCGTAGATCCTGCAGTTATACTCTTCACAAATTTCAATTGTTTTATCTTTACTTCCGGAATCAACAACAACAATATCATCACACCACTTAACAGAATTTAAAGCTTTGCGAATATTTTCTTCTTCGTTAAAAGTAATTATAACGCAACTAATTTTATTTGACATAACCTAATTTCTTGTTTTTACACAACTGAAACTAATAAATTATTTATGTTGATAGAAGTGAAAGCATCATTTAAAAATCTGGAGGGTTATTTCTCTTATTTCTCAATCCTTTCCAGGTATGTTTCGGCTAAACTGTGCGAGTTGCCGGACTCTCTCATATCCAGCACTTTTTCATAATACATTTTTGCGGCAGAGTATTCTTCACTCATTTCTTTTATCATTCCAAGATAAAGTGTTGCGTTAATTAAAAATCCCGATTCTCTATCTCTATCTAATTTGAGTGAATAGTTCATACAATTTTCCAAATAAACTTGTGCAGAATCATACTTGCCACTTTGGCGGTAATTATATCCGATATAATAATTTGCTTCGCGTTTAACTCTTAATGTACTGTAACCGGGAATCATTTTTTTACTTTTCAATAAAACACTTTTGAATATTGAATCGGCTAAGCTCACATCACCCTT
>JBATTD010000637.1:0-6929 GCA_049670345.1 Ignavibacteriaceae bacterium | reverse complement strand
ATGCTAGTCCGATTGCCGGCGACCATTTTAAAACTTTTTTATGCCATGGATTTTGTGAGTCTAATGAAGCAAAAAGTCTTGTTTCAAAATAAGGTGATTCGGGAATTTTATTATACGCTGATGATGTTAGTTGTTTAATCTTTTTCAAGTCTTCAAGTTTCTTTTGGAGCTGGAGAGAAGATTTGATGTTTTTTTCCAATTGCACTTTCTCTTCGTAAGAAAGTTCATTATCAATGTAGGCGGAAAGTAATTCAAAGTCTTTTGCTTTGCGAGTCATTCCATCAACTCCGCTTCCATTGGCTGAAGAATTTTTTTAAGTCCTTCTCTTGCTCTGAATATTCTTGATTTAACTGTGCCAATTTCACATTCCATAGTTTCTGCAATTTCCTGGTAACTAAATCCTTCAATATCCTTCAACAGCAAAGGAGTTTTTAACTTTTGCGGTAATTTTAATATCGCAGCCATTACTATTTTAGAGATATCACTTTTTTCTGTAATTAAATCGTTATTAAGTTCTCCACTTGCTTCTGTTATCGGTACGAAAATTCTTCTAACATTTTTCTTTCGCAAATGATCCTTGCTTTTGTTAACAGTTATTCTGTACAGCCACGTAGTAAACAATGATTCGAAACGGAAATTTTTAAGATTTTTGTAAACAGTGATAAAAACTTCCTGCGCTATGTCATCCACCGAATCGGAATCACCTAAAGTCAGATATATTATATTTCTTACTTTTTCTTTATGCCTTTGTACAAGCAGCCGGAAAGTTGATTCGTCTCCATCGATGAATCTCTTAACAAGAGAAAAATCGTCGTCTAGCTTTAATATTTGTGACTGCGGCAATTCACTATTTTCTTTATTGAAATTCACTTTTTAGACGGTAAGCATATTAATTTGTTCCCTAAAAATATTAATTTTGTTAATCTATTTATAAAATCTATCAGTAATTAAGCAAACTTGCAAAAGTAGAAGCATCTACTTAAATTGAGCCGAAAATTTAAAGGAGTAATACATGAAAATTAAAATTAGTGAAAAATATGATGCAGTCATCATAATATTAAAGGGAAATGTGATGGGCGGAGAGGATACAAAAAACTTCAACGAAACATTGCATAAATTGATTGAAGATGGTAAGAAAAACATTATTATTGATGTGTCGCATGTAAAGTTTATGAATAGTTCCGGGTTAGGAATGCTGATTGGCGGTTTAACAACTGTTAAAAAAGCTGAAGGTCGTTTAATACTTGCAGGGGTTACCGAAAAAATCGAAAGCTTGCTTATTATAACAAAACTTATTACAATTTTCGAAACTTCTGATAATGTTGACGATGCTGTTAAAAAATTCTCTTCTTAAAGGAAATACAATTTAATTATTGAATTTAAACTCCGGATTGCTTAATTCGGAGTTTTTATTTTGCATTAACTAAAATATTAATTAAAACTAAGGGTAATAAATTAATGAGTGTTACTGTTTTGGTGGGCAGCCAATGGGGCGATGAAGGAAAAGGAAAAATTGTTGATATCCTAAGTGAAAAATTTGATATTGTTGCGCGCTATCAGGGCGGCGCTAATGCAGGGCATACTGTTGAGATAGGAGAAAAGCAATACATCCTTCATCTTATACCTTCCGGAATATTAAGAGACGGTGTTAAATGTGTAATTGGTAATGGTGTTGTTATTGACCCGCAAGCACTTCTGGATGAAATAAAAATACTTGAAGATAACGGAATAAACGTTGAAGGAAGATTATTCATCAGCCATAACGCCCATCTTATAATGCCTTACCATAAATTGCTCGATTCAATAAGTGAAAGCGGTAAGAATAAAATTGGAACTACGGGCAGAGGCATAGGTCCTTGTTACATTGATAAATTTGACAGGAAAGGGATAAGAATTGTTGATCTTCTTAACAGAGATGTACTGGAAAAAAAGTTAAGACAAAACGTTGAAGAAAAAAATATATTGCTAAAAAAACTTTACGATGACAAGGGATTTGATATAGAAGAAATCATTAAAGAGTACATTAGTTTTGATGAAGCAATTGACAGTTACGTAACCGATGTGCCATTATTGTTAAACGATGCAATAAAAGAAGGTAAAAACATTTTGCTGGAAGGTGCACAAGGGACTCTTTTAGATGTTGATCATGGAACTTATCCGTTCGTTACATCTTCTAACCCAACTTCGGGAGGAGCATGCACAGGATCAGGCATTCCGCCTAACAAAATTGATAAAGTTTTTGGAATTGTAAAAGCATACACAACCCGTGTTGGTAACGGGCCTTTCCCCACTGAACTTACAGACGAAGAAGGTGAAAAACTAAGAAAAGAAGGTGCGGAATTTGGAGCAACAACAGGAAGACCACGTCGCTGTGGGTGGTTCGATGCTTTCCTTGTTCGATATTCTGCGATGATAAATGGTATTGATGTTGTTGCAGTTACTAAATTAGATGTTCTAAGTGTATTCGAAAAAATTAAAGTCTGTATTGGTTACGAGATAAACGGCAAGCGTATAAAATCTTTTCCATCGGATGTTGAAAAGTTAAATAACGTAATACCGGTTTATGAAACATTGGATGGATGGATGGAAGATATTTCGGAATGTAAATCTTATGATGATCTTCCACAAAAAACAAAGGATTATCTTGAGTTTATTTCCAATAAGGCAAATATTAAAATTGAGATTATCTCTGTGGGACCTAAAAGAAAGCAGACATTTTTTATGAATGGGTAGAAGCTGTTTTATTTATTCCCCTCCTAAATCATCTAACATTTTGACTGGAATTTTTATTTTACAATGAACAATTTTAATATGTCCGATTACAAAATACTTTTGGATTTATGAAAATGGAAATGTCCGGCGGTCCTGCATCGATAAACATAAAAATTTTGCTGGTAATTATAGCGTTAGTAATTGCCGTTGGAACCTTAATCTATACTCAAAATCTTGTTACCCAGCTTCAGCAAAAACAAAAAGAGATTGTTGAACTTTATGCAAAAGGTATTGAGTACCTAGCCAACTCTTCAAATCCAAATGAAGACATAACTTTCCTTTTTGATAATATAATAAAACCAATTGATTTCCCGTTAATATTATCTGATGCAACCAATAATGTTAACATATACAACCGAACTGATATTCGAAATGTTGAATATGATACCACACTTTCAGAAGAGGAATTCAACATATTCATTTCAGAAAAAATTAGAGAAATGGATGAAATCCATCCACCAATTTATGTTACTTATGCAGATACTCTCATCCTTACAATAATACATTATGGAGATTCAGAGTTAGTAACGCAGTTAAAATACTATCCTTACATGCAAATTATTATTGCTGCCATATTCATTATTCTGGGATATATTGGATTCAGCAACATTAAAAGAAGCGAGCAGAGTAATATTTGGGTAGGAATGGCAAAGGAAACAGCACACCAATTCGGAACACCTATTTCGAGTTTAATGGGCTGGCTTGAAATGTTAAAACTGCGTTATAAAGAACCGGATAAAGTTTTAGATATTACGGAAGAAATAACTAGCGATGTTGAAAAGCTTAATAAGATTACTTACAGGTTTTCAAATATTGGTTCAAAACCGCAAATGAAACAAGCCGTGATTTATGAAGAACTAAAACAGGTAACAGATTATTTTGAACGACGTCTTCCGCAAACAGGTAAATCGGTTTCGCTAACTATTGAAGGTGATAAGAGAGTTTGCGCACAAATGAATTCCGAATTGTTTGAATGGGTAATTGAAAACCTGATAAAGAATGCGTTGGATGCCATCGAACAAAAAAACGGCTGGATAAAAATTAATATTAGCAAAGCAAAAGAATTTGTTGAAATCGAAATATCAGACAGCGGCAAAGGAATTGATATAAAACGTAGGAAAGATATTTTCAGACCCGGTTACAGCACAAAAAGAAGGGGCTGGGGCTTAGGTTTAAGTCTTGCTAAAAGAATCATTGAAGATTACCACAACGGTAAAATATTTGTAAAATCATCAGCTCAAGACGAAGGTACAACCTTTATGATAATGCTTAGGCATTGTTAGAAATTAGTTATCGTTCTTTCAATTTCAAATAGTAAACATCTATAATACAAATTACCCACATTCAAATTTTCAAAGTCTGTAGATTGTTTGGTATGTTAATCAGCAAATATTCTAGCACGGCATTATTTCCCTATCATCACCGGTAAGAGGTCAATATTACGAGTAATATTTACCGACCAACTCATTATTTCCTAAAAAGTCAACTTTTTGAATGATCATATCAATCCCTAATATTGGTATGTGAATTGTTAATAAGAATGCAGAAATAGTTTAAGCATAGCATCCCTCCGATAATGACACACAAAACTGCTAGGTTTCGCCCTCAAAACTTAGCAGTTTTACCTTTTTAAACAAAACAAAATTCGCTCATCTGTTTATACTTGTCCGCCTCCGGCGGAACTTCTTATTAAGGTCAGATGGAACTAGCATTATAATCATTCCTTTGTTTTTATCTCAGTGATAATACTTGTTTCATCTTATTTAATGCATAAAAGATTTCTCTTTTATTTGCAGGAACATCAACGAACAGATTTCCAATTCCGGAAATTAACACGAACATTTTCTTATCATCTTTATTCTTTTTATCGCTGCGCATTGCATCAAATACATTTTGATTGCTAATATTTTTGATTATTGCAGGAAGCCGAACGCTGGCTGGTAATCGCAGTAGATTTTTTTGTTTTGATGCTTCGAGCAATCCAATTTTATTTGAGAGAAAAAGTGAACAGATTATTCCGGCAGTTACAGCTTCACCATGTTTTACTTTGAAATCAAGTTCACATTCAATTGCATGGGCAAAAGAGTGCCCTAAGTTTAATATTTTTCTTATACCTCTTTGTTCAAACTCATCCTGCTGAATGACTCCGGCTTTAATTGAAACAGATTCTTTAATAACACCTTCAATTACTTTATGGTTCATTGATTTTACTTTTTCAAG
The DNA here is from genome assembly GCA_049670345.1 of Ignavibacteriaceae bacterium. Classification (GTDB taxonomy): domain Bacteria; phylum Bacteroidota; class Ignavibacteria; order Ignavibacteriales; family Ignavibacteriaceae; genus BMS3ABIN03. Next base: position 1,937 of record JBATTD010000637.1, on the reverse strand, counting down.
ATTACTGGATAAAAAACTATAAAAATCTTTGTTCGAAATAAAACCGTACTTAATTAACTCGCCCAAAGCAGAATTAAATTCTCTTGACGGCAACGTCGATAAAAACATAATATCAATAAAAACCAATCGCGGTTGATAAAATGCACCTATAAGATTTTTCTTTTTGTTAAAATTAATTCCGGTTTTGCCACCTATTGAACTGTCAATCATTGCGAGAAAAGTTGTTGGAACGTGAACTAATTGAATCCCCCTCATAAAAGTTGAGGCCGCATATCCTGCAAGGTCGCCTGTAACTCCCCCGCCAACAGCAATTAAAACTGTATCTCTTCCAAAATTGTTTTTTAGAAGGAAGTCATAAATTTTCTTTAATTCCTTTTCTGATTTGGTTTTCTCCCCGGAAGGTAAAATATAATAAAGGATTTTACCTGAATGATTGGAAAATACAGATTTTATTTTTGTCTGATAATAGCGGGCAACATTTTCATCTATAACTATTAATAGATTCTTAAACAATTTCTGCTTATCTAATTTTTCGGGTAATTTGTTTAATTCGGAATTACCGATAAGAACAGGATATGATTTGGTACTGGTTTTTACATTTATCTTTTTCAATGTTTATGTTTTTTTTTTGATAATTTAAATATTATTCTGGAAATTTTATCCGCCGTTGTTCCGATGGATTCTTTATCAGTATCAATAAAATAATCGGCTTTTTGGTAATATTTCATTCTCTCTTTCATTAACGATTCAATTCTTTCTATCACCACATTTTCTGCTACTTCCTCATTATTATCCGCTAATAAAATAGGTCTATCTCTTTTATGCTTTAATCTTTTATAAACTACTTCTGGTGAGGAACTAAGAAGAATAAGATTGCCACACTTCTTAATAAATTCTCTGTTTTCCTGTATTATCAAAGTTCCGCCGCCTAAGGCAATTATTAAATTCTCACCTTCAGAAATTTCCTTGAGAATTTCTGTTTCTTTTCGCCTGAAATAATCTTCTCCTTCTTCTTTAAATATCTTTGTGATCTTTCTATTTTCTCTTTTTTCTATTTCCTTATCAAGATCAAAAAAATTCCATCCGAGTATATTCGCTGCAATCGGTCCTATTGTGCTTTTACCGGAAGCCATAAACCCGGCAAGATAGAATATATTTCTTCTCATCATAAAAAAATATTTTAATTAAACAAAATTACTGAATTTCAAAATCGATAAGAAAAAAGGAACATTAAAATTGAACCGCAGCACCAAGCATAAAAGTAATACCATCAACATTAATTTTTGTATCAAATGATTCTTCAGGAAGAATAATGACATAGCCCCCGTATTCAATCTCTGTTCGGCTGTAATGACTGGTCACAGTGAATTGCGGATCTCTGAATTTCATTTGAAATCGAACTGCAAGATTACTTATGGGTACGTAATCCATTGAAACAGAGACATGAATTCCGATTGCTTTTTCCTCTTGAACACTGGTAACTTCTGCATCCCCAACTTTTCTGATGAATTCTCCGTTATAATATCCCAGTCCGCCTCCCATTAAAAATTTAAATCCTTCTGTGGAAAAAGGAAGAAGGTAGTATGCGGTAAATTCAATCGGGATTAATTGAAATCCGTCCTCAACATCAATAGTAACTATAGATCCACCAAGAAAAACGTTTAAGTTGGGAGCTGTTTCAGTTATATTCATATATTCAACACTCAGCGCTAAAATAAGAGGTCCACTAACTCGAAACCTGACATCCACGCCGGGATTAAATATATCTTCAATATCAAACGATGAATTTCTTAGCACAATATCGGATGCATTTGGATTTAAAAATACTGATGCGGAAGTTGTGTAAAAGCCATACACGCCAATACTAAAATCGTTTCCATTATATTGACAAAAGTTTGGAAAGTTAATTAACAGCAGCAATATGAGAAGAGGTTTTC
>JBATTD010000636.1:0-2433 GCA_049670345.1 Ignavibacteriaceae bacterium | reverse complement strand
GTAGAAGCTATTCATTCATCCATCCAAATGTTCCAGTTATTGAAAGAAGCTTTCATTTAATAAAAAAAAGGAGATAATAATGTATCGGAGAAAATTAGTATCTGTTATAGTAATTCTTATCTTTTTCTTAGTCATTGCCTGCACAGAGAAAAGTGTTCAAATTACTGCACCATTAAACAATATTAACAATGATGAAATAATTGGCACCTGGGTGTTAACAAAAATACGATACCAATCCGGTGGAAATAATATTACGGTATTGCCAGAGCAAAATGGAATATCGATGACCTTGAAATTCTTTGATACTAATACTGGGCAGATGACAAAATTTGAAAATGGTTCAACTAATATTGATGTTTTTATATGGAACAAATTGGGATCAGTTGTAGAAATCATTGACGAAGATAGTAATTGGGAAACCTTAAAATGTGAATTATGTGAAAACATTTTACTATTAGAGTATGGATTTGAAATCGAGGAAGGTGAAATAGTACTTGCATCATTTGTATTTGAAAAGGATAGGCAAAAAAAGTTTGCTAAAAATTAATTATGATGTGAGGTATAAACTAAAAACATTGCCTTACTAATCACACCAGGTAACTAATAAAAACCCCCACCAACTTTCATTGATAGGGCTTAAGTAAAATGATATGATTTACTCTTACTTCATCAACAACATCTTCTTAGTCTCAACAATAACAATTTTACAATTCTTATTCTATTGCTTTTAGATATTTCGGCTCTTCATCCGGATAGCGGGCTAAAGATTTCAATAGTACTAATTTATAACCAGGTGGAATTTCGTATAATATAACATCATCAGTGGAGGCTATTTCGCCTATACCTGCACCAATAGTGGCAACCATTGACCCAACGAGCACACCCAAGCAAAATCCTATGTAGGCCTCCTCTCTTGAATCATGAGATTCAGATTCATAATTCTCAGCTACCAAAACACCTAAGCCGATACCAGCGACGGTACCAATTCCGAATCCGATCCATCTATAATTACTGCCTTCAAGCGTTATTTCCCATATTTTATCAGTTCTAACAGTATGAATAGGATATTGCGGGCTTGCAAGTTCCTTTTCCGTAGCAGAATATTTTGTACACATAGTAATGCTGCTATCCCGAACTGACAATAACTCACCGTTCATGTCTGTCCCGTCCTTAAGTAATAATGTTATTTCAGCTCCAACAGCTTCCTCCTTTTGAAAAACAAGAATCTTATCTTCAATCTGTTCTTCATTAGTCTCTGTTAAACTCAGATAAGGATTTCTGCAACCAGTAGCTATTAATCCAGCAAAAACAATAGTAATTAAAATTAAAGTTTTCATAACTTCCTCTTAATAAATTTCTATGTGATTAATTTTCATTAAAGAGAATCAGGAAGCACAGCAATTAATCCCTCTAATGGTTTATGCTGGACTCTACTCCAACATGTATTAATAACAATTACCTTTTGTTTGCATCAAAGCTCCCATTATCTACATAAAAGTTATCCCGATAGTATACGATTCCTCCATCAAGAAAAGTATCTTCTTTTAAAGCTCTCAAGGCCAATATACAGCGATGAGTGGTGTCCTGCGTTTCCATATTTACTTGCCTTTGGGAATTCACAGTTCCATTTATTTGGAGGTTAAGGTTATGGTTATCCCATTTAAACGTTCCTGTAAGCTGACCATTATTTTCCGTGAGTTGCATCCATGCACTTGATTGTCCTGACAATCCCACTATGGTGCAATCCCATTCACCAGTCAAAGATGTAGTAGGGGGTTCACAACCCAAGTAAAAAATGAGTAATCCAAGCGTTACAAGTTTCGCGACAACTTGTTTCATTAGAATTACCTTCATATTTATTAACTGAACTTACTCCTTTCGGGAAGCACAATATTCTGGAGGGAAATTAAAAGTAACGTTATTCTATACGTTTCTCCTAAGGGGTAGAAATATTTCTAAATAATAATATGGTAAAATTAATTGTTAGAAGCAACTAATGGTTGATAATTAGCAAGTAATAATAATGTTCTGCCTGTTATGTTTTCAAAAGGTTTTGAACGTGGCTTACAATGTCTACTCAAATGAAAGTTGCAATAAAATTTTTAAGCAGTACGATCCGAAAGGATTGAATAAATTATTTTAATAATCTATCTTTGTTTGTGATGTTTACTAATCAATTAAATCAATCAACTAATAAATCAATTCTCAGAATGGATTTACTCCATACAAAGTCCATACACAGTCAGTGGGATTTTGGAAAGGTCTGGAAATAAAAGAAGCCCCAATACAATTTGTATTAAGGCTTTTAAGAGCGGGGCCGACGAGACTCGAACTCGCGACCTCCTGCGTGACAGGCAGGCGTTCTAACCAAACTGAACTACGACCCCGTATTAAATCTTTTGTTTTCTTTTTTTGAACTCGCGACCTTCCCGA
>JBATTD010000635.1:0-3181 GCA_049670345.1 Ignavibacteriaceae bacterium | reverse complement strand
TCATTGTACTGTCCGTTCTTGTTTATTTAATTTAATTATTCGGGTATAAGTACTGTATCTATCAAGTGTATTACGCCATTTGAAGCAATAATGTCTGCTCCAATAATTTTAGAATCATTTATCATGACTGAACCATCTTTTACTTTAATATTAATATTTTTACCAGCTAATGTTTCAGCCTTATTAAGTTTAACAACTTCTTTGGAAGTTACTTCGCCAGATACAACGTGGTAAAGAAGAATTTTCTTAAGAGTTTCTTTATCCTTAAGAAGAGATTCAACTGTTCCTTTCGGAAGTTTGGCGAAAGCATCATCTGTTGGTGCGAATACTGTAAAGGGTCCATCACCCTGTAAAGCTTCGACAAGTCCAGTTTCAGTTAATGCTGTAGCAAGTGTTTTAAAATTGCCGGCGTCAACTGCAATAGTTACGATGTCTTTTTTCGAACTTTTGTTTTTATGATGATCACCAGCAAGTGAAAAAGAGGTGATAATCAGAGAAAACATAATAGCTGAAATCATCAGCTTCTGGGAAAAGATTTTGTGTAACATTGTGTTACTCCTTTTGTTTTAGTTAGTGTTATTTATGTCGTCTATCAATTGTCTAAATAATGTCTATACAATTATAATAAATTGTCTAGGCTTTGTCAAGTCTCTTGGCAAAAATATTTTTACTTTTTTCAGATGGAACTATATAATCTGTAAATATGTTACAAAACCGAAGAAATTAATTAAAAATACTTTAATTTATTGTTGATTTTATTTAGACAAAATTGTAAATTTAGACAAGGATATGGAAAAATTGTATAAATACCCGATAAAAGTAGTAAGCCAGATGACTGGTTTGAGTGTTTTTGTAATACGTGCCTGGGAAAAAAGATATAATGTTGTAGTCCCTCAAAGAACAGAAACAAACCGCCGGCTCTATTCTGAGAAAGATATTGAAAAACTCATGCTTTTAAATGAAGCCGTGCATGGCGGACACAACATTAGTGGAGTTGCAAGTCTAACAATTGATGAACTAAGATCCGTATTAGAACACAAACGTAATACTTCAACTGTTATGAATAGCTCATCGGTTGAAATTTCTTCTGATGTAAACTTAATAATTGATAATGCTATAGAGGCAATAAAAGCTTACGATGATAAAGCTCTTGAAACATTATTGCTAAAATCATCTGCAAAAATGAGCCAGCCACAACTAATAGAAAATCTGATAATACCTCTTGTGTATAAAATTGGTGATATGTGGCATGAAGGATCTATAAGGATTGCAAACGAACATTTAGCTTCCGCAGTAATTAGATCATTCCTCTCAAATCTAATTGAGCAACATATTCATTCTGATAGTGCACCAATAATTATTTCTGCTACACCACGAGGACAGGACCATGAATTGGGAGCATTAATTGTGGGAGTCGTTGCGGCATCTGCAGGTTGGAAGGTTATCTATCTTGGACCCAACTTACCCATAGAAGAAATAGCTGCTGTTACAGAAAATCTTGAAGCAAGAGTGATCGCATTAAGTATTGTTTATCCAAATGATGATCCACAGTTAAGAAAAGATTTATTAAACTTAAAAAAAATGCTTCAGGAAAATATCTCATTGATAGTTGGCGGAAGAGCTGCAAACGGATATATTGATGTGCTCGATGGAATAGGTGCAATTATTGTAAAAGATACAAAGCAGCTAAGGGTTGAACTAGAAGCTTTAAGGGAAAACAGGTTTAACTGATAAAGCATTTCGCTTCTCATACTTATTCCTTTACTTTAATAATGATTTATTAATAGTTTAAAATGAAAATTTATCAAATAAAAGCTAAGCAGAAACTACCTATTCCATTGGATGATGCATGGAGATTCTTTTCTGATCCAAGAAACTTACGAAAGATTACTCCGCCCTGGTTAAATCTAAAATTAACTTCCAATCTGCCTGACAAAATGTATGCGGGGATGTTAATTACTTATAAGGTGTATCCTTTTCTTGGTATACCGTTTAATTGGGTTACAGAAATTACGCAAGTAAAGGAAGAGAAATTTTTCATAGATGAACAAAGATTCGGGCCATATAAGTTTTGGCATCATCAGCACCACCTTAACGAAGTTGGTGATGGTATTGAAATGGAAGATATTGTTACTTATGCCCTCCCTCTTGATCCTTTAAGCAGACCAATAAACAGTTTAATTGTAGAAAATAAAGTAAAAGAGATTTTTGAGTTTAGGAAAGAAGTGATTGATGAATTATTCCTCAATTCATGAATTAATAAAACTCAAGCGTTTTTGGAAATATATTTGCCAATGTCAAACTTCCTTTTAGCACCGTTCCTGTTCATATATCTTATTTTACCGTAGACAGGTCTTTCAGTCCAAGCTCTATCGTGCAGGCCGCCAATTGCCCAGGCACAACCTGTATAACCGTTTGGGTCTCTTCCATCGAGTTCATATTTATCATTTAGATAAATTGCTATCTTCAAAGCTACTTCAGGTGATTTACTCCATTCAAGAATTTTCTTTGCCCAATACATTCTCATATATCCGTGCATTTTTCCTGTGTTTAGCATCTCTTTCTGTGCAGCATTCCAGAGGTCTTCGTGAGTTACGGCTTCCTCAAAATCTTTTAACGAATAAACAAATTCTCTTTCATCTTTTCTGTGATCGTTTAAAGTTTTCTTTGCCCAGTCCGGAAATCCGTTAAACGAATCATAATCTGGATTGCGGAAACAATAGTTATCAGATAATTCCCTTCTTACAATTAACTCTTCTAAGAACGATTCTGCAGAAAGATGATTACGCAAACCACTAACAATTAAAGCAACCCTTTGAGCGGAGATTTGTCCGAAATGTAAATAGGGAGATAGGTTTGATAAAACACTCGCATTGGGATCATTTCTTACGTTATCATAATTATCTAACTTGTCTTCAATAAACTTTTTTAATGTTTTATGTGCTGCCCCCTCTCCAGGTTTAAGCCAACTAACAGGTTTAACTTTCTCATTAACTTTTAAGGAGTCATAAACTGATTCCCAATCGATTAAATCTGAAGAAAAGCTATCACTAATCTTCATCTTCTTAAGCTTAGGGAAATCATCTAAAAATTCCGGTAAGTTTTTATGGATCTTGGGGCGAATTGTGTATGCTCCAAACTCCTGCTTTTGTGAAACATAAAAACAAGGCACAATATTATG
>JBATTD010000634.1:0-2749 GCA_049670345.1 Ignavibacteriaceae bacterium | reverse complement strand
GATCGGAACTCTTTGTGCCATAGTGATGGCTGTAGGATTTGCCTCAATTCCAATCTACTTTTTTATATCTTCGCTGGGAGGTAAGTAATGATACGATTAGATTCTAAAATACCCGAAGGTCCCATTGCCGATAAATGGACCAATCATAAATTTAATATGAAGCTGGTAAACCCGGCTAATAAAAGAAAGTTCGATATTATTGTTGTGGGAACAGGCCTTGCAGGCGCTTCTGCTGCTGCAAGTCTTGGTGCACTTGGTTACAATGTTAAAGCTTTTACCTACCACGATAGCGGTAGAAGAGCACACAGTATTGCTGCACAGGGTGGAATTAATGCAGCTAAAAATTATCAAAATGATGGTGATTCTGTTTACCGCCTTTTTTATGATACTGTTAAAGGCGGCGATTTTCGTGCACGTGAAGCAAATGTTTACCGTCTTGCGGAAGTTAGCAACAACATTATTGATCAGTGTGTTGCGCAGGGTGTACCGTTTGCAAGAGAATACGGCGGACTTTTAGATAACCGTTCTTTTGGAGGTGCACAGGTTTCCCGAACATTTTATGCAAGAGGACAAACCGGACAACAGCTTTTGCTGGGCGCGATTAGTGCACTTAATATGCAGGTTGGTAAAGGAAGCGTGGAATTATTAACCCGAAAGGAAATGCTTGAACTTGTTGTTATTGATGGACACGCAAAGGGAATAATCAGCAGAGACCTCGTAACCGGAGCCATTGAAAAATATTCTGCTCATGCAGTTATTCTCGCAACCGGCGGCTACTCAAATGTATTTTTCCTTTCCACTAATGCGATGAACTGTAATGCAACTGCTGCGTGGCGTGCTCATAAAAAAGGTGCTGCGTTTGCCAATCCCTGTTACACGCAAATTCATCCAACCTGTTTACCTCTTCATGGAGAAAGCCAATCTAAATTAGCTTTGATGAGCGAAAGTTTACGTAATGATGGAAGGATTTGGGTTCCGAAGAAAGCCGGTGAATCACGGAATGCAAATGATATTCCCGAAGGTGAAAGAGATTATTACTTAGAGAGAAAATATCCATCTTTCGGAAATCTTTCACCACGTGATATTTCTTCCAGAAGTGCAAAAGAAGTTTGTGATGAAGGAAGAGGTGTTAACGGCGAGGAAGCTGTTTATCTCGATTTTGCTGATGCGATAAACCGATTAGGCAAAAATGTTATTGAAGAAAGATATGGTAACCTCTTCCAAATTTATGAAACAATTACAGGAGAAAATCCGTACCAGGTTCCGATGAAAATTTATCCTGCGCCTCATTACACAATGGGTGGAGTTTGGGTTGATTATAATCTTGAAAGCACTATTCCCGGTTTATTTGTACTCGGCGAAGCAAACTTCTCCGATCACGGGGCAAACAGACTTGGCGCCAGCGCTTTAATGCAGGGGCTTGCAGACGGCTACTTTGTTGCACCATACACAGTTAGTAATTACCTCGCAAGCGAAAAACCTGAAAAGTTTGATGTTGATCATGCCGAATTTAATAAAGTGCAAAAAGAAATTGATGATAATATTAAAAAACTGCTCTCGATACATGGAAATAAAACTGTTGATGAAATTCACAAGAAGCTTGGCAGGATAATGTGGAATAAAGTGGGAATGGGTCGTAACGAAAAAGGATTAAAAGAAGCAATTGATGAGATAAAAGAATTACGCGATGACTTCTGGAAAAATGTAAAAGTAGTTGGAGTTGATAATGATATAAATCAAACTCTTGAGCGCGCTGGAAGAGTAGCAGATTATTTGGAGCTTGGTGAACTAATGGCTGTTGATGCACTACATCGCAATGAATCATGCGGAGGTCATTTCAGGGAAGAATATCAAACTGCCGAAGGAGAAGCGTTGCGTAATGATGAAGATTACGCTTTTGTTTCTGCCTGGGAATTTGAAGATGCCGGGAAATGGCAGCTTCATAAAGAACCTCTTGATTTTGAAAATGTAAAACTAGCTACAAGGAGTTACAAATAATGAGTAGCGAAAATATGAATTTGACATTAATGATTTGGAGACAGGAATCTCCAAAATCAGTTGGCAGTTTTGAAAAGCTTAAAGTTTCGGTTTCACCCGAAGCATCAATACTTGAAATGCTGGACGAACTGAATGACAAACTTGAAAGAGAAGGCAAAAATCCTGTTGCATTTGAAAGCGACTGCCGCGAGGGTATTTGCGGAACCTGCGGATTGGTCATAAACGGTCATCCGCACAGCAAAATTCCAAAGATTGCTACATGCCAGCTACATATGAGGAATTTTGAAGATGGTGAAACTTTATACATTGAACCTTTCAGGGCAAAAGCATTCCCTGTATTGAAGGATCTTATTGTTGATCGTTCCGGAATGGATAAAATTTTACAAGCTGGCGGTTACATCTCGATTAACACAGGCGGAGTACCGGACGCTAACCAAATTCCAATTTCAAAAGAAACTTCATCTCTGGCAATGGACGCTGCCGAATGTATCGGCTGCGGTGCTTGTGTTGCTGCATGTAAGAATGCATCTGCAATGTTATTTGTCGGCGCAAAAGATTCACAATACGCTCTTCTTCCGCAAGGACAACAGGAAAGATATCAAAGAGTACAAAAAATGGTTGCTGTAATGGATGAAATGGGATTTGGCAGTTGTACAAACACTTACGCTTGCGAGGCCGAATGTCCTAAAGGAATATCGATTACTAACATTGCAAGAATGAATAGGGATTTTATCACAGCTAAGTTTAAATC
>JBATTD010000633.1:0-3906 GCA_049670345.1 Ignavibacteriaceae bacterium | reverse complement strand
CTCTTGGGTTGCTAATTATAGCTCTTGCCAGGCCTCAAAGTTTTACAGCAGGAGAAAATATTAGTACTGAAGGAATTGACATAGCAATGGTGCTTGATATTTCGGGAAGTATGCTTGCCGAAGATTTGAAACCCAACCGGTTAGAAGCTGCTAAAAATGTTATTGATGATTTTACTGAAGGAAGAGTTTCGGATAGGATTGGTTTGGTTATTTTTTCAAGGGAGGCTTTTACACAATGTCCTCTTACCATCGACTATAATGTATTAAGGAATTTACTTCTTGAGATCAGAAGCGGTATGATAGAAGATGGAACGGCTATTGGTAACGCAATTGCAAACGGTGTAAACAGGTTAAAAGAAAGCGATGCAAAAAGCAAAATAATTATTCTTGTTACTGATGGAGTGAATAACAGCGGTGAAGTTGATCCGATTTCCGCGGCTGAAATTGCAAAAACTTTTGATGTGAGGATATACACAATTGGAGTTGGTACAAGAGGGCAGGCGCCTTATCCTGTGCAAACTCCATTTGGTACTCGTTATCAAATGGTTCCTGTTGAAATTGATGAAGAAGTTTTAAAAGAAATTTCAAGTTTAACAGATGGTCAATACTTTAGAGCAACAAATAATCGTGCGCTAAAAGAAATTTATGAAACGATTGATAAACTGGAAAAAACAAAAATCGAAGTAACATCTTACAGAAATGCAAAGGAGTTATACTTAAGCTGGTTAAGCGGCGGAGTATTACTTCTGTTATTAGAACTTGGATTATCGAGAACAATTTTTAGAAAGTTACCGTGAAAAATGTAATGTTGAATGATTGTATGACTAGTAAGTAAAATTGGAAATATTTATTAGAACAAGTAGTAACATATAGCATTAAAATTATGATAAGATTTGCACATCCGGAATATTTAAACGCATTGTATTTGCTGCCAATAGTGGTAATAATATTCTATTTGTTATATAAGAATAAAAACAAATTGCTTGAAAAGTTTGCTGATAAGGAACTTCACACAGTTATTGTTTCATCTTACAGTAATGTTAAAAATTACGTAAAGTTTGGATTAATTCTCCTAGCATTTGCTTGTCTTATAATTGCGGCAGCTAATCCGCAAGTAGGTACAAAGCTGCAGGAGGTTAAGCAGACAGGTATTGATGTTTTCATTCTTTTGGATGTATCGCGTAGTATGAATGCTGAAGATATTAAACCTAACAGACTGGAAAAAGCAAAATACCAGATATCAAATCTAATACAAAAATTGCAAGGAGATAGAATAGGGTTAATAATCTTCGCCGGTAAAGCTTACATTCAGTTTCCGTTAACTACAGATTATTCGGCAGCAAGTTTATTCCTTTCCGCAGTTGATGTAAATTCTGTACCTCAGCAGGGAACAGCAATCGGATCAGCCATTAATCTTGCTGTCGATTCATTCGATTCTTCTTCAACAGAAAAAGTAATTATTACTATTACTGATGGTGAAGATCATGAAGGTGATATAATGGAAGCGGTTGATAATGCAGTTTCTAACGGAATTAAAATTTATACTATCGGTTTAGGTTCTACAGGAGGAGTGCCGATTCCTGTTTACAATAGTCGCGGCGATATGGTTGGATTTAAAAAGGATAATGAAGGAAATTCCGTACTTACTAAACTTGATGAGGAATCGTTAAAGAAAATTGCATCAGCAGGTAATGGAGAATATTTCAGAGGGAACAATTATGAAGATTATTTAGACAAAATATATAACTATCTGTCGGAACTTAAAAAGTCTGAATTTGGTGTAAAAAAAGTAACTGATTACGAAGACCGTTTTTATTATTTTTTAATTCCGGCAATATTATTATTAATTATTGAACTTTTTATATCAGAAAAAAAATCACCATTGTACAGTAGAATAAATAAGAAGTTAGGACTGGAGTAGGCTGAAATGATAAATTTAAAATATATAACCATTCTATTTATGTTTTTGATGTTTGTAGTTGGTTCACAGGAATCTTTTTCGCAATCGCTGAGAGGATTAGTGAATGAAGGAGTTGAAAATTATGATAAAGGAAATTTTTCTGATGCCGAAGTAAATTTTAAAAAAGGAGTAGAAAAAGCACCGGAAAGCTTTGAAGCAAAATTTAATTTAGGAGATGCTTTCTTTAAGCAAGAAAGATTTGATGATGCAATAAATTCATATAATTCCTCTATGGCATTTGCAAAAGATGATTTAGAGAAGGCAAGGGTTCATTACAATATTGGCAACTCTCTTCTGAAAGCACAAAAAACAGAAGAAAGTATCGAAGAGTATAAAAAATCACTTAAGTTAAATCCGGATGATCAGGAAGCAAAGTATAATCTTTCTTATGCGTTAGAGTTATTGAAAAATAAGGATGATCAGCAACAGCAGAAGAATGATAAGGACCAGAATAAGGATAAAAGCCAGGATCAAAATAAAGATCAAAACCAAAACAAAGACCAGGATAAGAAAGACGAGCAGAAAGATCAACAAAATAAGCAGGACAAGCAAAAGCAAGATCAACAGGATAAGAAGCAACAGCAGCAACCACAAAAGATATCAAAAGAAGAAGCCGAAAGAATACTTGAAGCGTTAAAAGACAGCGAAAAGGATCTTCAAAAAGAATTAAGGAAAATTAAAGGGAAAAGAGTTAAGACCGACAAGGATTGGTAAAAATGAAAAAACTACTGATAATATTATTCCTCTTTTTACCGCTGTACATTTTTGCCCAAAGTTTTGTTGCTTCAGTTGATGAAACAACTGTGGCGGATAACCAACACTTTGAAGTTTCGTTTACGTTTTCAGGTAAAAATATTAACGGGGCGAGAAACTTCAAGCCTCCTACGTTCACAAATTTTTTGGTTCTTTCCGGACCAAACCAATCAACAAGTATTCAAATTATAAACGGAGTTCAATCCGGTTCGCTAAGTTATAACTATGTTATACAGGCGAAAAGTATTGGAACATTTTCAATCGGCACAGCTTCCATTGAATATAACGGAGAATCGTTTAAGACAAAACCAATTAAGATCACCATTGTTAAAGGATCTTCCAAACCCAAAAAACAAAAACAGGATGCAGAAATTTCGGATGAAGAAATTGCAAAAAATTTATTTATTCGTGCGGTTGTAGATAAGCGAAAAGCATTTTTAGGTGAGCAGGTTACAGTTACTTATAAACTTTACACACGATTGAACATTGCAGCTCAAATGTCTATTAGTAAACTACCGCAATACCAGGGTTTTTGGGCTGAAGAGCTGGAGACCTCGAGTAATATTACCTTTGCGACCGAAGTAATAGACGGAAAACAGTATAGAGTCGGTGTGTTAAAAAAAGCTGCTCTCTTTCCAACACAAGCAGGAAAACTTGAAATCACTCCTTTTGAATTATCCGTTCCGATTCAATTGAGAAGAAACAGGAACCGGAATAATTTTTTCGATGACTTCTTTAATGATCCGTTTGGTTTCAATCAAACCATCGAATACAATGCTACTTCAAATAAAGTTACAATTGATGTTCTCTTTCTTCCAACCGAAGGTAAGCCGATTTCATTTAACGGTGCAGTTGGTGAGTTTTCTTTAAATGCGGATATAGATAAAACAACTGCAAAAACAAATGAAGCAGTTACACTTAAAGTTATATTAAGCGGGCAAGGGAATCTTGAATTACTAGATATGCCCGAATTGAATCTGCCATCGGGATTTGAAAAATATGAACCAAAGACATCCGAAAATATTAATAAACGGAATATAATTTCCGGTTCTAAAATAGCCGAGTATTTAATGATTCCACGTGTTGTAGGTACAAGGGAAATTCCGACTGTTGAGTTCAGCTATTTTAATCCAGTAAAAAAGAAATATGTTACCCTACGTTCGAAAGCATTTAAACTAGATATTACTCAGGGC
>JBATTD010000632.1:0-3474 GCA_049670345.1 Ignavibacteriaceae bacterium | reverse complement strand
AACCATTTCCTAAAAAATCAATACTAAAAGCTTTAGAGAATATATCGGATGATACGATTATAATGAATATCGATAGAAACTTTTTGGGGGATAAAGAAGGTGCAGTAATGCACGAAATGAAACGCGCATTGTACGGAAAGACATTCAAGATGTATGATGTTTACGCAGGATTGGGTGGAAAAGATGTTCCACCATCAACCATAGAAAAGATAATCCATAAAGGATTTAACGATCCCGAAGATGTGATGTGGATTGATTTTGAATAATACGATAAATTATTTTTAGCAATTTGAAAGCTGTTTGAGGAATTAAATGGAACCTTTAAATGAATTTGTAATTAAAGACGAAAAAGTTTTTTCCGGTGCATTAAGCTGTAGGGGATGCGGCTGGTCGCTACTAGTAAGACATCTCGCAAGCATTCTTGGTGAAAAAACGGTTTATGTTTTGCCTGCATCATGTTTTTCCATTATTTCTGGTCCGTACCCGCTTAACGAACTTAAAGGAAATGTTGTTCATACACTTTTTGCTGCTGCACCCGCAACTGCTACAGGAATAAGAGCCGCATTAGACAGGCAAGGTAAGAAAGATGTTACTGTTTCTGTATTAGCTGGAGACGGCGGTACATTTGATATTGGATTACAATCACTTTCAGGTGCCGCAACAAGGGGTGAAAATATTCTTTACATCTGTAATAACAACGGCGCTTATATGAATACAGGAATTCAAACAAGCACTGCAACTCCTTATGGAGCAATTACAACAACTAATCCTACTGCAAAAATAAAAGATATCTGGCCAAAAGATTTAATGGGAATTATCGCTGCACATAATATTCCTTACGCTGCAACGGCTTCGCTTGCTTTTATGGAAGACTTTCGGAATAAAATAAAGAAGGCAAAAGAAACCGTGGGCTTTAGATTATTGATGATTGACGGACCTTGCCCGCCCGGACATAAAACCGAACCTGAAATGTCTATCTCAGTTTCACGGCTCGCTGTTCAAACTAACATCTTCCCTCTTATGGAAATTGAACATCAAAAATATACGATTAACCATGAACCTGAAAAATATATTCCAGTTGAAGAATGCATGAAACTTCAGGGAAGATATGCACATCTTTTTAAGAATGGATCAAGCGAAATAGTTAAACAGATTCAGGAATACACAGACATGAACTGGAAGAGGTTGAAGGATTTAGCAAGAAACAGTGTAAATTAATTATGCGCCCGCTCTAAAATGCTTCTCAAGGTCATTCTGAAGGAACGTAGTGACTGAAGAATCTCTCGCTTTGTAATAACCAAAAAATTCAAAAATTCCGCGTGCCACTACTGTATAATTTTCTCCATACGCCGATGATTGTCATCATTTCACCGAATTTTTAGTGTTTCTGATAAATCAGTTTCATATAATTGCTATGGAATTAATAATACAACTGGTAAAAAGCAATGACATCAAAAAAATTATACAGAAGCCGAATCGATCGAATGATTGCAGGTGTGTGCGGCGGACTTGCAAAATATTTCGATATTGATCCTACAATAGTTAGGGTACTGTTTGTTGTAAGCATTTTTATCGGAGGGGGAGGAATTGTAGCATACATAATTCTATGGATAGTTGTACCCGAAGAACAACTTATTTTCCAATCGGCAGCACAAGATTCACAAACACATCAGTCAGATTCTAATAGTGAAGAATCAAATTCAAATACAAACCAGGACTCTTCAAAGTTTGATTCAACCAGCTTTAATGCTGGAATTAACCAAAAGGTTAATGAAGCAACAAACGAAATTAATAAGATTCTTGACGAAGCTAAAAGCAATAAAAAAGTTTTTGGTGGTACAATATTAATCTTACTAGGAATTTTGTTTCTGTTAGACAACCTGTTTCCCTATTTTGACTTTGGTGATTACTGGCCTATTATTTTAATAGTTATAGGCGTGGGTATAATAATAAAAGCAACCAGAAATTAAATTATAAAAGCAAACTCTTATGAAAACATCACATATTTTTTGGGGGACCCTTTTTATAGTATTGGGATTGTTAGTTCTCTTAAATAATTTTTCTGCAATTAATCTTCAATGGGGAAATCTCTGGCAGTTCTGGCCGATCTTGCTCGTGTTGATTGGAATATCAATGTTGGTGAAGAATAAATTTGGTAAAAGTGCTTTAGCAGGCGCGGCTGCAATTTTACTTGCTCTCCTCCTGTTTACTTCGGTTAAACTCACAACCGACTTTATTAAAGGAGATTTTGAATTAACATTAAATGGTGATGAAGATTATAATTTTGCAATTACAGAATACCGGGAATCATTTGATACAACCATTGTAAAAGCAAAGCTTTATCTTGATGCAGGTTTGGGCAGTTTTAACATAGGTGATACCACAAGTGAGTTAATCTTTGTTAAATCGGAAGGGATTGAAAAACACTATATACTTACAAAGAGCGATTATGACAACGTAAGCAAACTAAATCTGAAAATGAAGAAAACAACCTTCCATCTTGGTAAAAATAAATTCAGGAACATAGTGGATATTGCTCTTAATGAAAAACCAACCTGGGATATAAATATTGATGGCGGCGCTTCGGCAATGAATCTTGACTTAACCAAATTTAAAATTGAGAATATATATGTTGGAATGGGTGCCGCTTCATTAGATGTTAAATTAGGTACTTTATCCGATAAAACAAGATTAAACGTTGAAGCAGGTGCATCCAACATTGATATTTTGGTACCGGAAGAAGTTGGCTGCCAGGTAAAAACAGATGATGTTCTTTCCTCAAAAAATATACACGGATTTATCAAAATTGATTCAGGTCTTTACAGAACTGCTGGATTTGATGAAGCGGGTAAAAAAGTATTCATTGAAATTGACTGCGGTGTTTCTTCAATAAATATTAGAAGATACGAGGAGTGAAAATATTAATAGACTTGAACTTGAACTTTAACTTGAACTTTTTCTGAAATCACATTTTGTAGAAGTTCAAGTTCAGGTTTAAGAAAAAGATTAAGAATACCTTGATTTTTTTGGCACCCATAAATGCTTCTCAAGTTTAACGCAACCCTTTTCATCAAACTCAACACCCTCAGATTTTAACAACTCTTCCATCAGATCCGGATCACCAAAATGATGTTTACCTGTTAACGCACCATAGTGATTAACAACTCTGTGAGCAGGAATGTCTCTCCCGCATCCATTTAATGCCCAGCCTACTGTTCGTGCTGCAGATTTTATTCCGCATACTTCTGCGATGTGCCCGTAGGTTGTTACTTTTCCATAAGGAATTTTTTTTGTGACGGCATAAACTTTATTAAAAAAGTCTGTGTTCTTAGTATGATTTTTCTTTTTCAAGATTATTTATAAGTTTAGTTCCCGCTGAACTTTGATAAGTAAGCCTTAATGAAATTATTAATTTCTCCATCCATAACCGCCTGTACATTTGAGGTTTCTTCGTTAGTACGATGATCTTTAACC
>JBATTD010000631.1:0-9861 GCA_049670345.1 Ignavibacteriaceae bacterium | reverse complement strand
TATATCAGATGAAACTAAAACGATTAATACTAAGAAAGTGGAAATCGATTTTAATTTGCGAACAGGTGTGGCAGATTCTGTAATTACGTTTAATGCCAACACATGGCTTGCTGAAGATATTGGAATTGTTAAAATGGAAGGCAGTGCAATTGTATTAAACTTAATCAGCGGCGGGGGATTAGATCTATCAGATATTGCGAAAACCACAACTCAAACTCTAATTGATTATGACGTTAAGTAATTTACTTTGTAGCAATAACAATTTGTACGGTGCCGAAAGTTAAAATATGCTGCTCAACACTTTCAAATCCTGCTGTTTTCAGCAACTCCGGTAAATTTACTTTCTCGTCGAACTCTTCAACTGAAGCAGGCAGATATTCATATGCTTCCTTATCGCCTGAAATTAATCCTCCTACTTTGGGAAGTATCTTATTGAAGTAAAAGTTATACATAGCTTTTAATATTTTATTGGATGGTAATCTGAATTCTAAAATAGTTGTTTTTCCGCCGATAGTTAAAACTTCGTGAAAGGATTTAAATCCTTCAACAATATCATAAAAATTTCTCACACCGAAAGCGACTGTAATATTTGTTAGAGTATTACTTTTAAACGGTATTGTTTCGGCAACCATTTGTACTGTTCTCCCGGTAATCCAACCGGATTTTTTTGAAAAAAGTCCAAGCATATTTTTTGAAAAATCAGCACCAAAGATATTATTGACACCCATTTTTTTAGCAGCAATTGCAAAGTCTCCCGTACCGCAGGCGACATCAAGTAAAATACTGTTCGGGATTATTCCAGTCAGTTTTAGTGCCTTTTTCCTCCAATAGAAATCCAGACCGAAACTTAGTAAATGATTGAGAAGATCATATCGATAAGCGATTGAATCGAAAATTCTTTTTACGTTACTTTTTTTCTCAGGCATTTAAAATTGTTAGGTTAGACCTTTCCATATTCAAATTCCGGTTTATGAATTTTCCTTCTCCACCAGTTAAAAATATATTTAGCAGACCAAACAGCAAAAATCATAAAAACCAGCCCGCCGATAAGATCGATTACATAGTGGTACCATAAATAAACAGTTGAAAAAATAAGCAAAGAACCAACGGGTACGAAAAAATATTTTGATCTGCTCTTCAACTTTACAGAAAGAAAAATAACAATTAATGTTATCATTGTGTGCCCGCTCGGAAAGACATCTCTCTGTACAACTTCCGCAGGGTTTGGTGTCCCGGAAGGAATTGATTCACCCGAATTAACTAACTCCCTTAAAAAATTTGTTAACCATAGTCCAGGAAGTTGTTCATTAATAGTTGAAAAATCATGTAATGTGAACCGCGGACCGATACCCGGTAAAGTAAAGTACCCCAAATATGATAAACAAAATCCATAAAAAATTGTAAAAAGTGCAAAATCCATTGCAACAAATCTTTTTTTTCTTAACAAGGTTAATCCAAGAATAAGTGGCAGCAGGTAGAACATTCCGTAAATAATTTGTAAAATTTCAGTTAGCACTGGATTAGCAAACTGATGAAGCCAATGTGTCGGGTCGGTGCCGAACATCCACCTATCGATTGCAATAAACAGGTTATCGAAATCATAAGTTCTTATCGGCTTTACCATAAAATAAATTTCTTTAAAGGTAAGAAGTACCAGAGGAGCTATATACCAATAATGTAGTGCTCGCCACAATTTATTATCATTCTTTGTTTCGAGATATGCTAATGAAAATGCAAGGATTATTATTCCAATGTTAACCAGAATCCAAATCCACCAGGTAGCAATCTCATTATAAAAAATAATATGCAGAAGAGTAAGTATGAGATAGAAAACTACAACAACCAAATCAAATGCTTTAAGGTGTCTGATGTATTCTTTAGCTTTAATCATTCAGAGAAATATTGATAATATAAACAGCGGGAATCATTCACCAGCTTGATTGAGTGCAAACTCCGTAAGTACTAAAAATTCTTTTACATTCAACTGTTCTGCCCTCAACGAAAGGTTGATACCGCTACTCGAAAAATTTAATTCTTTAAATATACTATTACTTAGGGAATTTTTTAAAATTTTTCTTCTATTTCCGAAACATGCTTTTACAATACTAATGAACATTTCCCTTTTCTCTTTGGAAACACTTAATTCCTTTAAGCGTAGATGAACAACTGCAGATGTGACTTTTGGCTTTGGATAAAATGCATTTGGTGAAACTTTAAAAGAAACCTGAGTGTCTGTAAAGTAATTTAATATTACTGTAAGTATTCCGTAATCTTTGCTTCCTTTTTTAGCGGTCATCCTTTTTGCGACTTCGTTTTGTACCGTTAATATTGCATCTTCAATAAACTCAGCATTGCGTATAGTTTTAAAAATAATTGGAGACGTCAGATTATAAGGTATATTCCCGATGACTCTTAACTTCTTTTTATTCGAATCAATTATTGTGCTGATATCAACTTTAAGAAAATCTTTTTGAATTAATTGCAAATCCGGAAATTTTAATTGCAGATCTTCAATAACTCTTGTGTCTATTTCAACAGCTATAAAATTTTCTGCCTTACCATATATTAGTTCTGTAAGCGCGCCTCTTCCCGGTCCAATCTCCAATATTGTATCATCAGGCTGAGGATTAATTTCACTAACAATTTTTTTAATTATGTTTTTATCGTGAAGATAATTCTGACCAAACCTTTTTAATGGCTTTAAATTTTGCATAAAATAAAATTATTGTTTAGTTGGATGATTTCCAATCTAATCTTTAAGTAATATTAAATACTATTTAGCTTTGCAATAAAAAATAAAACTTCATACTTTGATTAAACTCATTTTAATAATTACTTATTCTATTAACGGAGTTGCTTTGCTGCAAAGATCAGTTCTAAGTTTAGATATGGGTGGTACGAAAATACTCGCCTCAATAATTAATTCAAAAGAGGGGATTGTTGCAAGAATTAAGAAAGCTACGGATCCTAATTCATCTAAAGAGGAATACATTGATTCTCTTGCAGGCATCGTTAATGATGTTATTAATGAAGCTGATATAAAGGAAAAACATATTGAGGCAGTCTGCCTTGGTGTTCCCGGTTCTGTTAATCCCTTTACAGGAGTGATTGGGTTAGCACCAAATTTGGGCTTAAGGAATTTTAATATAAAAGAAAAACTGCAAGAGAAAGTCTCCATTCCCGTACTTGTTGAAAATGATGTAAATCTTGGTGCACTTGGAATTAAAAAGTTTGGTGTCGGTAAAAAAGCAGTTAATTTGCTTGCTGTATTTATCGGGACAGGTATTGGCGGAGGATTAATATTAGAAGGGAATATTTATCGCGGTTCTAAATTTGTTGCCGGTGAAATTGGGCATGTTCTTGTAGATAAAAATGGTCCTGTTTGCGGATGCGGAAACAGGGGATGCTTCGAAGCGATAGCGAGCAGAACTGCTATTGTGAAAAAAATAATTGATGATATAAAATCCGGTAAGAAAAGTGAACTGACCGATATGGTAAAAACTGGCGAAAGAATTAAAAGTAAATCATTAGCAAACGCTGTAGTTAATGATGATAAGGTTGTCCTAAAAAGAATTTCAGATGGGTGTGATGTTATTGGCGGAGTTCTTGCAAGCTTATCCAACTTTATGAATTTTGATATGATTGTTTTAGGCGGCGGATTGATTGAAGCACTGGACAGTTTTATGCTTCCTAAAATTGAAATCGCATTTCATCATCACGTTCTTAACTCATCTGCCGAAGGATTAAAAATTGTTCCTTCCAGATTAGGTGATGATGCAGCTATTTGGGGAGGGATTGCATTAGCAGAAGAGTTTTTGGGAGTGAAAGTTTGAGGGTTTTATTTGAGCTAAAAAAGGTGCTTTATTTCACGCAATGAGCATAAGGATTATTTTATTCAAAGTGTGATTCAATATTTATCAACTCTTCACTCAGGTCTTCCCATTTTGACATAACTCCGGAAAGTTCTTCGCTAATTATTTTAAGCTCTTTATTTATTGAGAAAGCTTTTTTAGGATTATTATAAGTTTCCGGTTTGGCTACAGTATTTTCCAAATTCCCTTTTTTTTCTTCTAATACTTCAATCTTTTTTTCGAGCAGTGCTATTTCACTTATCAAATCTTTTGTCGCACTATATTTTGCCTGTCTTTTTTCTGCCTCTATTCGCTTCTGTCCTTTTTTAGTAGTTATCGATTCAATTCCTGGTACATTTTTTTCTTCTCTATCCTTTATATTCAGTTCCTCTCTTTTATGCAGATAATAATCAATTCCACCGCTAAAGTTTTGAATTTTCCCTTTCCTTATTTCAACCACTTTACTCACTATCGGCTGGAGAAAATCAACATCGTGAGAAACAAGTATTAACGATCCATTAAAATTGATGAGTGCCTGCTGAAGAACCTTTTTTGATGAAATATCAAGATGATTTGTTGGTTCATCAAGCACAATAAAATTTGATTTGGTTAACAAAATTTTTGCAAGAGCCACACGACTTTTTTCACCACCCGAAAGCACACCAACTTTCTTGAACACATCATCGCTCTTAAATAAAAATGCACCAAGGATTGAACGAAGCTCACCGATTGTTTTATCTTCAGCTATTCCATCAACTGTTTCAATTATGTCAATATCTGGCTGAAGATTATCGGCGATATCCTGTGCATAATAAGAGATGATTGTGTTATGTCCTAAAATTCTTTCACCGTTGTTATAATCTAATTTGCCTGCAATAATTTTAGCGAGAGTAGTTTTACCTGCACCGTTTGGTCCTACAAAAGCAATTTTTTCTCCTCTGTTCACAACCAAATCGACGCCGCTGAATATTTCATTATCGCCGTACGATTTTATAAGTGATATCAATTCCATATTTACTTTACCGCTTTTAGGTGGTTCGGGAAAACTAATTTTTATATCGCTTTCGTTTTGCGGCAGTTCTATTGTTTCAAGTTTTTCTAATTGCTTTATTCTGCTTTGAACTTGCTTTGCTTTTGTGTTCTTATATCTAAAACGTTCGATGAATCTCTTTGTCTCTTTTATTTTTTTCTGCTGCAGCTCATATTTGTGAATTAACTGTTCATCTCTTTCATCTTTATATTTAATATAAGCAATATAATTACCGCTGAATATTGAAAATGTATTATTAAATAATTCAAAAGTTTTTGAAGTGGTCTCCATAATAAAGTGCTTATCATGCGAAACAATTATCAATGATCCTTTGTAGCTTTTAAGAAATGTTATAAGCCATTCTAATGAATCTATATCAAGATGATTTGTTGGTTCATCAAGCAATAGCAAATCGTTTTGCGAGATAAGAATTTTTGCGAGCGCAATTCTCATTTGCCATCCCCCCGAAAATTCATCCGTTAAACGATTAAAATCATTTTCTTCAAACCCCAAACCAACTAATATTTTTTCAACGTTAGATGAAGCGCTGTATGAATCCAATTCTTCTAATCTTTGATGAACTTCACCTAAATTACTTATGAGATCCTGCTGTTCATCAGGCGATATATTTTTTACAGCTAAAGCTTGGGTGAGTTCACGTTCTTTAATTTGTAATGAAGTAATGTCTGATAACGCGCTTGATGCTTCTACAATTAAAGTTTTTCCGCTGTGGATTACATTATCCTGAGGAAGGTAACCGATAGTAGTTCTTTTTTGTTTTTTTATTGTTCCTTTCTCTGGCTGCAGTTGGTTGGAAAGAATTTTAAAAAGGGATGATTTACCGCTGCCGTTTGCACCAACAAGTGCAGCTTTATCGCCCGAATTAATTTTGAAACTCACATTTTGAAATAAATAATTTCCTCCGAATTGAAGTGAAATATCAGATATATCTATCATTAATCAGAAAAGATTTTTATTGAAAGGATAAAACTAAATCTACTTGCGGAAAACAGCAACCTTTCCGGTTATTGTATTGTTTCCTCCGCTATCGATAGCAACTACTAAATAAACACCGCTACTAATCAAATTGCCATTATCATCTCTGCCGTCCCAAAAAGCTGTTCTTCCTCCGGGTGATGGAAATTCCGCAACAAGTTTGCCATCAATTGTGAGAATTTTAATATCAGATTCACGAACCAATCCATCTATAGTTAAAAGAATACTTCCATCCGTAACCACATATGGATTTGGGTAGATGAAAAGTTCATCGAAAGCTTCTTTTGGTTTTGTGAATGGCGTTTCGAACGATGTTAATCCTTTATCGGTTCCCACATAAACAATTCCAGCATTTTCATCAATAGCCACACTAGTAATTATGTCGGAGAGAATAGGGCTGTTTTTTGAATCATAAGCGGCTAACAATCTGGAACCGTCTGAATTAACAAACAGTAAACCCTGATTAGTAGCAACCCATTTTTGGTTTAACGGATCAACAGCAATATCATTTATTGATTGCTGTCTTAAGGTGAAGATTGATGACATACGTAAAGATGGGTCGTTAGTTGGTGCGGAAGTAATTGTATTTGTTTGTGAAATTACATTAACTCCCAATCCAGTGCCAATCCACACATCACCTCGTCTGTCAACAACAATGGAACGAATATCATTACTGTTAAGTCCGTCGGCTGATGTTATAAATCCTGAACGGTCATCACCCGGGTCATCATAGGTTTTCATTTCATTAAAGTAAAACAATCCGCTCTTCGATGCGTCATCGGAATTATACCATTTTGTGTCGTAGGGATCGATATCGAGATTAAAGTGCGTAAATAATAATCTGTTTTGCTCGGCAGGAATTTGAAAATGGTACCATACACTATCGGGTGAAAGCATGCTTAATGGCTTTCGGTCTGCTGCTCTTAAGTTAAGTACCCATAAATTATTTCGCGTATCAATCCCGAATCCGGTTATTACAAGGAAATTTGGATTTTCCGGAATTCCCTGCATTCCACTGTTTGCGGAATTAAAAGTTTCAAATGAATTTCCATCGGTACGAACAAAGCCATAACCCCAGGTGGCAAGGTATGCTGTATTGTCGGATGAATTAAAAACTGTGTAAATGTCATTGTTAGGAAGTTGCGGAGTATTTTCCACATTGTAGTTTGCCCACGTTTCTTTATCGAATGTATAAAACCCAACACCTGTTTCATCTTTACCGCTTGCAGACCAAAAGACACCGTTACCATCAACACTTATACTTGGAAATTGATTAGCGGCAGGTCCGTTAGGAATTAGAAATTCCGGGCTGTTTTCTGAATTTAAAATTAAAATACCATTGTTACTTGCACCGGCAATTCCAAACTGCTGATTTAAAGAAAGACGGTTAAGTGAATGCGCAGAGGAATAAAGCTGTAATGCACTTCCATTTTGATAGATGTAAATTGTATTTTCCGAAAGAATAATTAATGAATCGCCTGCTGAAATTATATCGGAAACAACTTTGTTATTAAACTGCGGAATGAACGGAAGCCACTGCGTGCCATCGAAGCTAGCAAGACCTTTATCTGTAGCTGCTACAAATACATCTAAATATTTAACAATTTTTAATGCTTTATCTGAAGGAAGTCCATCCGAAGAGTTATAAGTGTTCCATGATTCGGGTGCCGAAAGGTTTGTTGCCCCGGGTTTTTGAATTGCTATTCCTTCATCAGTACAAACATAAAACAAGTTAAACTTAAATGCATAGTTTACGCGAGTGTTCGTTGTAAATTCGCCAAACTTAAAAAATGTATCATAGAATAAAAAACTATTTACATCTATAAGCGAAACCCCAAAATCGGAAGAAACGATAATTGTATCGGAAATTGTACTTAGATCATTAATTCGTTTATTAACCTGGTTTGAATTTGCAATATCAAGGATTACACCAAATGATTGATTATCGGGATTGTAGATATCAATCACTCCATTTGTACTGCCAAACCAAACATTTTCCAAATTATCGAGCGTGTTGCTTGAGAGGGATATACCTTGAAGCCCATCTGCTTTTGAAAGCACGCTAAAAGAATTATCCTGAAGGGAGAATTTAAAAGCACCTCCATCGGTTGCAGCCCAAATTATGTTATTAGAAAAATTAACATCTGAAACACGTTTCATATCGGTGTAATTTTTCCAATTGGTAACCTGCTGCGGAAAAGAAGAAAGAGAAAAGAGGATTACGAGTATGAAAATTATTTTATCTCTCATTTATGTTCGCCTTGGTAAATACAATAATAGTAGAGATTTTTCTCTTCGTACCCTTTATTTTAAAAATGATGCTAAATATTTACATGTAAAATAAAAAACTTTATTATAAATTAAAGTGGTAAAACAAAGTATCTAAAAAAATAAGAAAGAATTAAGCAGAATTTTTTAATAATCTTGTGCGCATTGCATCAACAACAATCGGTGTGGTAAAAAATTTTCCGAATTTGCCATCATCTTCACGTTTTCCGCCATGAAAATCTGAACCGCCGGATTCCAGCAGGAAATATTCATTAACAATACCACGATAAAACCTTATCAACTCTTTTGAATGAGAAGGATGAATGACTTCAATACCATCTGCGCCAGCATCAATAAGCTCTTTAATCATGCCCTCAGGCATATGCGCAGGATGAGCAATGAACGATAACCCTCCAGCATCCGAAATAATTTTAAATGCGCTCTGTGGTGAAAGATGAACTTTTCGTTCGAAAGCAGGTCCTCCGTTTTTTATATACTTGTTGAACGCTTCGAAGTAGGAATTTACGATTTCCTTTTCAAGCATTGCCTGAGCTATGTGCGGTCTTCCTACGGCTGAGTTTTTTGCTTTTTCTAAAACATCGTCTAAAGTAATTTCATGACCAAGATTATTTAGTTTTTCAACAATCCTTGCTGCTCTTCGCACACGTTCTTCACGAAAGAATGATAAATAATGTTCAAGTTCTTTATTTTCAATATCAATAAAATATCCTAAAATATGAACCTCGGCGCCTCGCAGATCGGAGCTGATCTCTACACCGGGTATTATCTCGATACCAAATTTTCCACCAATCTTGGTTGCTTCCTCAATAGCATTAACACTGTCGTGGTCTGTTATGCTGAGGATATCAATTTCAGCATCTTTAGCTTTATGCACAAGTTCTTCGGGAGAATGAAATCCATCCGAACAATTTGTGTGTGTGTGTAAATCTACTTTGCGTTTCAAAATTTGTAAGTTTTTATCAGTTAAATAATTCTTTGAATTTTTCGTAGTTGATTATTCTAAGTTTGGAACCTTCTAATTCTACCAGCCCTTTTTTTGCAAATGAGTGAAGAGTTCGTGAAATAGTTTCTCTTGAAGTTCCTGCCATATTAGCAAGTTCGTGCTGAAAGGGGAGTTTTTCAATTTCAACTATTCCATGTTTAATTCTTCCAACATCATCGGCTAACTGTAAAAGTACAGTAGCAACCTTACCTTCGGCATCTTTAAGCGACAGTGCTTTTATTTTCATACCTTGTGCTCTTAGCCGTTGAGTAAGTTCCTGCAGTAAAGTAACCGATACTTCAGGATGTGTGTGTAATAAATCCAGAAAGTCACTCCGTTGAATAATAAATAGTTTTGAATCCTCCATTGAAATAACACTTGCCGAACGATTTAAACCATCGAGCAGCGACATCTCTCCAAAAAAATCGGAGGAATTGAGAATTGATAATATTACTTCTTTTCCGGGGTCGTCGCTGCTGCTTCGGCAGACTTTAACCTTACCTGAAATAATAACAAACAATGCCGAACCGTCTTCCTCTTCAGTAAGGATGACTGAGTTTTTCGCGTATGTTCGAACAGTACCAAGTTTTGAGACTTTTTCTAAAGTTTCGGAATTTAGCTCCGAAAAAATTGGTACCGAAGTTAAAAATTCTATGTTTTCCACAATCCTTTATCCAATCCTGAGAAAAGTAAGTAAAAATATGCCTGTAAAC
>JBATTD010000630.1:0-3115 GCA_049670345.1 Ignavibacteriaceae bacterium | reverse complement strand
CGAAAGAGCATTATTCAATCAAATTCTTTCATCACAGAACCCTGGTGACGGCCGTGTAATTTATCATCTGTCTTTGGAAATGGGAGGGTATAAAAATTATGAAGACCCCTTTGGATTTACCTGCTGTGTCGGCACGGGTATGGAAAATCACTCCAAGTATGGAAGGAATATTTATTTTAAGAACGATGATGAATTATACGTTACCCAGTTTATTGCTTCTGTTGTTAACTGGAAAGAAAAGGGAGTTACATTAAAACAGTTAACAAACTATCCAAAAGAGCAGTACACAACTATAAAAATAGAATGTGAGAAACCTAAGGAATTTATATTGTACATAAGATATCCCTACTGGGTAGAGAAGGGAATAACTGTTTTCGTAAACGGGAAAAAGGAGAATGTTGACCAACAACGTGGAAGCTTTGTAGCACTAAATAGAGAATGGCGCAATGGCGATAAAGTTGATGTAAGATTCCCGTTTAATCTCAGGCTGGAATCAATGCCAAATGATACAAACAGGGTAGCAGTAATGTATGGTCCGTTGGTAATGGCCGGAGACTTAGGCCCGGTTGATGATCCGAATGCTGGAAATCCCGATTATGTGCCGGTGCTTTTAACTGAGGTGAGAGACCCGAATGCATGGCTTAATCCCATAGAAAATGAGATAAATAGATTTGAACTTGCGGATGGAGTTGGCGATCCCCGTGGTTTTAATTTGCTGCCGTTTTATGAAATGCATAACAGGAGATATTCAGTCTACTGGGATATGTTTAATGAAGATGGATGGAATGCATATCAATTGGAATATAAAGCAAAGCTGAAGCGGCAAAAAGAACTAGAGAAAAAAACGTTTGATTTCTTTCAGCCCGGAGAAATGCAGCAGGAAAGAGATCATAATTTTAAAGGTGAACGAATCCGTGTTGTAGATTTTAAACACAGGAAAGCAAGAGTAGCAGATAGAGGCGGGTGGTTATCCTATGAATTAAAAGTAGATCCGAAAAAAGCTATGGTTCTGGTTGTTAATTATTGGGGAGGATTTACAGGCTCTAAAATTTTTGATATTCTGGTAGACGGTAAACAGATTGCAACAGAAAATATCTCCGGGAAAAAGGATGGAGAGTTTATAAACCTGCAATATGATATCCCGGGTGAATTAACTAAGGATAAAAATAGTATTACCGTTAAGTTTTCACCTCACGTTGGTCATAGAGCAGGTCCGTTTTTTGGCGCAAGGACTATCACGAAATGATAGTAACATTGTGTGCTGCCGCACATGGGCGGATTTAACAATTGAGTTTCCTGCCAACTTAAATTAAGTTTCATGTGTCTAACAAAAATAGATATGCACAGGTGAGAAATCCCGCAATTTACTACGTTACCAGATGGGGATATCCGCACTATTGCAGGGTAAATCTGATTCAGGTGGATAAAAACAAACCGGAGATGATTTCCAAAAATTATTAACCTAATGTTATTTCTCATTATTGTTTTGTGATTTTACATCAATGATGAAGGACAAGCATAGGTTATGTATGGCTTTTATAAATTATAAAAAGGGAATTATAATGAAAAAGTATTTTTTAATAAGCATTTCTTCGCTTATAATATGTTTAAACGTTGTTGCCCAGGAGAACGACACTCCATTAACCAGCAAAGTTCAAGTTACTTTTGCCTACCCGCTTGGAAGTAATGGCTTAAACTCCTTAAAATATTCCAATAACTTCTCACTTAATATCCTTTTTGGTTTAAATGGTGGTGTGGATGGAGCAGAAATAGGAGGTTTAATGAACTATAACAGTGGAGAAGCTAAATGGGTTCAGATAGCAGGTATTATAAATATAAACGAGAAACAATCCCGTGGACTGATACTTTCCGGTGTTTCAAACATAGTTATGGATTCGACTTCCGGTGCACTAATATCTGGAGTTTTTAATTACTCTGAAAATAAAGCAACAGGATTTGAACTTGCTACAATTAACTTTGCCGCAAATGAATTTTCCGGTTTTCAATTGGGTGTTTTTAATTATGCTAAAAAACTTGATGGTGTGCAGCTTGGGTTTGTTAACATAGTTGGTAATGTGGAAAGCGGAGTACCCATTGGTTTAATAAGCATAGTGGAACACGGCGGGCATTTTGAATTTGAAGCCACTGCCGGAGAAGTATTATATGCTAATCTCAATTATAAAATGGGTATCGAACAATTCTACACTATTTTCAAAGCAGGTTACTCATCTTACAAAAGCAATCCTGTTTACAGCTACGGTTTTGGTTTTGGAGGGAATATCTCATTAGCCGAAAAGCATAAAATAAGCATTGACCTCTCGGCTAATAATATTGTCTATAATAACGATTGGAGCAATGAGCTTAATTTATTAAACAAAGCAGACTTTAATTATAAATACAGCTTAAGTGATAAACTATCATTGATGGCCGGACCTTCATTTAATGTATATATTACAAAAGAAAAAGTAGATGGTGAATACGGCACTTTAGATATCCCGTATACCATTTATACAAATGAAAGTACTGACAGCAAATTATTTATGTGGATAGGATTTAATGCGGGCTTGTCTCTTGAATTATAACTTTGCTAACAATGAGTAAAAGCCATTCCCGAAACCCGCTGATTGTCATTCCGGAATTCCGGTTTACCAGAATATCCGGAATCTTCTTCCATTGTCATCCTGAACTTGTTTCAGGATCTTTAGTTCAATTTTGAGTACTGAACCAACCCGGCAGCCTGAGGCGGACAAGTAGCGTAACACCCCAAATCCAAAGGTTAGTTGCTAAATATTAATTGACCTTGCACCTAATTTAACTTATGTTACATATGTCTTGATGAAACCCCTTACTGAATAACTGCAATACTGGCGGGGGATTAGCCGGAGATGATGATAAAAGACAATTAAAATGCAAATAAAGCTGTTTAATCGAAATTATTCTAATAGCCTTTTACAGGTTAAGAGGTAGTTAGACAACAAATAAGAAAAGAGAGAAAGTTATGGATCAATCAACTATTTTATTAACAATCACAATGTTTTTCATGTTAGTTATAAATTCTTCAGATTTATTTTCTCAATCGACTGATCCATTTGTCCCGCCTGATTTCAATATACCA
>JBATTD010000629.1:0-8717 GCA_049670345.1 Ignavibacteriaceae bacterium | reverse complement strand
GCTTGATGCTGAGAGAAGCGGATTCTTAAAGAAAGATATAATTGATGACGTATCTATCTTCGGCGGTGGCTCTAAAATAATTTCGTCGGATAGTTTTAAAGGTGGAAATATAACTGCAATATTCGGCGGTTCGGAGATTAACCTTACCGGCTGCAAGTTATCTGAAGGTGAACAGATAATAGACGTATTAACAGTTTTCGGCGGTACAACAATTTTAGTTCCAAAAAATTGGAATGTTGTGGTTAATGTGACATCTATTCTTGGTGGATTTTCAGATAAAAGTATTAAGGATCCCGGTGTACTGCCTGATCAGACAAGAACTCTCTATATAAAGGGTCTTGCAATGTTTGGCGGCGGCGAGGTTAAAAATTATTTTTGATGCTGAGATAGATGTTAACAAATCCTATATTTAGAAGTTTAAAAACACTTAATTATTATTTGATTTTCTGGACAGTCCTTGCTTTCCTATTTATACAACTGCTTTATATTGGAACTGAAATAGGTTTAACTGCATCAATAACAGATGGTTTGGTTTTCACATTTTTACTGGGGGGAATTGGGTTAACTCTATGGTATCCCGCCCGCTATATTCCAATTGAAAAAAACAGCCCGTTAAAAATTATTTCGGGTCATTCAATTGGGGCACTTATTACAACTGTTATCTGGTTATCGGTAGGATATTTTTTATTAGTGGGATTATTTAATTTTGACACTGCTTATCCACCATTCTTTTACAGTACACTTGCATGGAGAATACTTATTGGATTACTATTCTATTCACTCTTCGTGTCGTTTTACTATATGATAATTTATTACACAGGTTTTCATGAAAGAGAAATTAAGGAAGCTGAATTGAAAAGTCTTGTTACTGAAGCTGAACTGAAATCGCTGAAGTTTCAAATCAATCCTCATCTTATTTTTAACAGTTTGAATTCGATGAGTGCATTAACGGAGATTGATCCTGCTAAAGCAAAAAAGATGATATTAAAATTGGCAGATTTTCTTCGCTTCATTCTCAAAACAAATGAGCTTGAAAAGAATAAATTAAGTGAAGAGTTGAAAAACATTGGATTATATTTGGATATTGAACGCATAAGATTTGAGGATAAGTTTGAATATGTTGAAGAAATTGATGACGGATGCAGTAATGTTGAAATCCCGAGTATGATATTACAACCGTTGTTTGAAAATGCAATAAAACATGCTGTTTATGAAACTCTTGATAAAGTAACACTAAAACTTTTCTGTAATATTCAAAATGGATTTTTAAAAATTGTTGTAGAAAATAATTTTGATGTAGCAGGAATAGCTAAAAAGGGTGCAGGAGTTGGCTTAAAGAATATTGAAGAAAGATTAAAACTTATTTATCATCAAAATAATTTACTTGAAGTAAAAAAAGAGAAAGATATTTTTAAAGTAACATTGTATATTCCAATAGAAGAAAATTAAATATTCATGAGCAACAAAATAAGAACAATAATAATTGATGATGAACAGTTAGCGCGTTCTATCACAAACAGTTATCTTTCCAAGCATCCCGAGATAGAGATAGTTGCAGAATGCTCGAATGGTTTTGATGCAATAAAAAAAATAAATGAAGAGAAACCAGATCTAATATTTCTTGATATACAAATGCCCAAAATAAACGGTTTTGAGATGTTGGAATTACTTGAGGATCCGCCGGCAATAATTTTTACAACCGCTTACGATCAATTTGCAATAAAGGCATTTGAAGTAAGTGCGGTCGATTACCTTCTTAAACCTTTTTCAGAGGAGAGATTTAATGAAGCGCTAAAAAAATCACACACTTATATCCAGGATAAATTCCGTCAAAACTCGGCCATCAAAAATATAATTGAACAAAACGATGAAAGAATAGAGTTTTTAGAACGGGTTGTAATTAAAGAAGGGGCAAAAATATCAGTTCTTCCTGTTGAATCAATAAAATGGATTGAAGCACAAGATGATTATGTGATGATAAATTCAGAGCAGGGAAGATTTCTAAAAAAGAAAACGATGAGATATTTTGAAAACCATCTTGATGAAAATACGTTTATTCGTATTCATCGATCCTATATTATTAACGCAGATTATATTCTTCACCTCGAACAGAAAGGTAAAGAATCCTACCGGCTAATTCTCAAAAACAACAAGGAACTTCCGGTAAGTAAAACGGGATTAGCAAAATTAAAAAACACTTTGTAAGAATAATTAAGCCAATTTAGCTGAAAATCCCCGCTGCCTTTACTTCCAAAATTGAAAATCTGTTTGTGTATAGATATATTTGTTGTTAATTATCACAGAGGAAATAATGATTCTCGATAAAGATTTACTCTCAATACAGGAAGCACGTGAATTATCCCGCAAAGCATACGATGCTCAATCCGAATACAAACATTTCTCTCAGCAGCAAGTAGATAAAATTGTAAAAGCAATGGCGCAAGCAGGCTACGAAGCAGCCGTACGTCTTGCAAAAATGGCTATGGAAGAAAGCGGTTTCGGCAGGTGGGAAGATAAAGTTATTAAAAATCAATTCAGCACAAAAAATGTTTATGAATCTATAAAAGATCTTAAAACAGTCGGCATAGTTGGTGAAGAAGCAAATGGAAAAGTTTTAAAGATTGCGGTTC
This sequence comes from Ignavibacteriaceae bacterium, assembly GCA_049670345.1. Lineage (GTDB taxonomy): Bacteria > Bacteroidota > Ignavibacteria > Ignavibacteriales > Ignavibacteriaceae > BMS3ABIN03. The sequence goes on along the minus strand of JBATTD010000629.1, from coordinate 6,087 downwards.
CTATGGGAGTAATTGCTGCACTAATTCCTTCTACCAATCCAACATCCACTGCAATGTTTAAAGCATTAATTTCACTTAAAGGAAGAAATGCAATCGTTGCAAGTCCTCATCCACGTACAGCAAACTGTACAGAGGAATCACTTAAAATTTTATCAGAGGCTGCTGTTTCCGCAGGCGCCCCGGATGGACTGATTCAATGTTTATCAAACCCGACAATTGAAGGTACAGAAGCATTAATGAAGGATGAAAACATTGCTGTAATTTTAGCAACAGGCAGCACACCTATGGTTAAAGCTGCATACAGTTCAGGCACACCTGCTTATGGTGTTGGCTCTGGTAATGTTCCTGCATTTATTGAAAGATCCGCAAATGTTAAAAAAGCCGTCGCAGATATTCTTTACGGAACAACTTTTGATAACGGGACTCTCTGCTCATCAGAGCAGGCAATAATTGCAGATGCCCCTGTTGATGAAAAGATCCGCGATGAAATTAAAGAGCAAGGCGGCTACTTTTTAACAGCCGATGAAAAAGAAAAATTAGGGAAAGCAATTCAAACCAACTTCCGTATAAATCCAGAGATAGTTGGTCAGGCAGCAACATTTATTGCAAAGTATGCCGGATTTTCCGTGCCTGAAAATACAAGAGTATTAATTGCAGAATGTTACAACGTTGGTAAGAGTGAACCACTCTCGATGGAAAAACTTTCTCCAATACTTGCCTATTATACTGTAAACGGCTGGCTTGAGGGCTGCCACAAGTGTATCGATCTTTTAAACTTCGGCGGAGTTGGTCACACGATGGTTATTCATTCAAACGACCAGCCGATTATTATGAAGTTTGCACTTGAAAAACCCGCGTTCCGTGTGTTGGTTAATACTGTTGGTTCGCTCGGTGCAGTTGGCAGTACGACTGCTCTTTCCCCTTCGATGACATTAGGTCCGGGAACCTGGGGAGGATCAATAATTTCGGAGAATGTTACCGCTAAACATTTAATTAATATTAAGAGTCTTGCTTTTGAAACCAATCCAGTAAATGATGGAAAAAGTGTTGCACAATTTGATGTGCAAAGAACCCACGGAACAAAAGACATGTTTATGCGGGAAATTGAAGAACGGTTGAAAGCCAGGGCAGGTAATCCTCCGCTTAAGGATTCTTATCAATACAATATTGAAAAAGAACCGGAAATTAAAAACGATCACCCAAAACCAAAAACAAAAGTATCTTTTGGCAAAGGAATTTCCGAAGAAGAAATATTAAAAATAATAGAAGAATTTGAGAGGAAATAAAAAAAACTTGCCGGGATACTTCAATAATTATTTTAAAGGATTATAAAGAATGACATGTATATAAAATAACAGTCGTCATTCTAAGTGAAGGAAAAAATTTCGTACTTACGTTTTATTAAAATGCTTTATTATTAATTTGCCTTCCAACTACAAACTTACCTCAGTTACCTCATAGCTTACTTTTACTATTAAGGAAAGAGCATCGCAAATTGTTTCATCACAGCATCAGCGATAACTGCACCAGTTTCTTCATAATTTAGCAACCCCGTATTCAACACTATGTGATATAATTCTGGATTTTCAATATCTCTTGAATAATTTGATTTCAAATAGTTTCGTCGGGCCACATCTTCTTTTTTTATGTAAGCTTCTGCATCCTGTCTGCTCATTTTGCGAACATGCATAATATATTTTATTCTGTTCTCTAGGGGAGCAATCAACCGTACGTGAAATGCATTTTTTAACTTAAATGTTATTATGTTGCCACCTCTGCCAACTATAATAACCTTCCCCATTCTTGCAAGTTGCAGTAATGTTTCGGTTGTTTTATGAAGAAGTGACCACTGGGAGGGGTGCAATCCAAGAAGAACATTTACAGCTGAACTCAAATACCTGTATTTATCCTCAACCATATATTCACTTAATTGTTTGGGCAATTGATGATCTTCAAGAACTTTCTCTATTAATTGCCGGTCAAAATATGTCCACTTGTTTCCATTTTTTTCAGATTTTGAATCGAGAATTTTTATTAATTCATTGCAAACAACCTGAGCGCCGGCACCCGTTTCCCTTGACACAGAAATACAGGGATATACCTTTTTTCTTTTTACAGGTGTTTCCGTTCTAGAAGAATGAGATTCTATATATTGCTTACATTTTTCGTAGCTACCTGCTGCCATTTTACTCCCCGCCTCTCTGGTTTAATACAGCAGTTTGAGTGTAACCATTATAGTTGTTAGAAAGATAATTGTTAATTATACAAATAATATAATTTTAAATATTAAAAAAGCAAGTGCTTAAAAAAGTAAAACCTAATTAGCAACTTTTTTTTCACCCGATAGATTAAACCACCCCTTAATTTGCTCATTCAAATTTCCATTATACGATTTATGGAAAAATTCATTTTTATGTATGTCGTATTCATAATCAGTTTGCCATTCATTTATGTTATCAACAATCTCCTGAATAGCATTAATTATGTAAAATATTTCTTCATTAGTCATGGTTGGATGTATTGACATTCTCACCCATCCGGGTTTTTCAGAAAGATCGCCAGAATTAATTTTATCTGTAACTCTTTTCGAGTGTTCAGCATCAACATGCAGCAGGTAATGCCCGTAAGTTCCCGCACAGGAGCAACCGCCTCGTGTTTGTATCCCATATCTATCGTTCAATAATTTTACTATCAGATTGTAATGAATATCATCCACATAAAAAGAAATTGCACCAAGCCGTTCTTTAACATTATCTGCGAGAATGTGCAAACCGGGAATTTTACTCATCTCTTCAAACGTAATTTTAACGAGATCTCCTTCTCTTTCTTTCATCTTTTCAATACCCATTTCCTGTTTTAATTTAATTGCAAGTGCAGCTCTTATCCCCTGCAAAAATGATGGTGTACCGCCGTCTTCTCTAAGCTCAATATTAGAAACAAATTTATGCTGCCCCCACGGATTTGTCCAGTCAACCGTACCTCCACCGGGTGAATCCGGTACTTTGTTTTGATATAATTTTGAATCGAATATAAGCACACCGCTTGAGCCGGGACCTCCGAGAAATTTGTGAGGTGAAAAGAAAATAGCATCTAATTTTTCTTCAGGATCTTCAGGATGCATATCAATCTTAACATAAGGTGCAGAGCATGCAAGATCAATAAAAGCATATCCTTCATGCTGATGCATTATTTTTGCTAACTGATGATAAGGCGTTTCAATTCCAGTTACGTTTGAACATGCTGTAAAAGCACCGATTTTTAATTCCCGGTTTTTATGTTTTTCTAATTCTTTTACAAGATAATTCGTGTCAACCAAACCCTCATTATTCGGAGGAAGCACTACCACGTCAGCAATCGTTTCAAGCCATGTTGTCTGGTTTGAATGATGTTCCATATGAGTTACAAATACGATTGGACGAAGCTCATCGGGAAGTGATAAAAAATCTCCTAATTGTTCAGGAACTTTCAATCCTAATAATCTCTGCAGCTTTACAACCATTCTTGTCATCCCACTTCCGGCAGTAATTATAACATCATCTTTTCCGGCATTACAATGTGCTTTAATTATACACTGAGCTTCATGATAGGAATGAGTCATCGAAATACCGGTTTCGCTTGATTCGGAATGAGTGTTTCCTACGAACGGACCGAATACCTCAGAAATTTTTTTCTCAATTGGTGCGTATAATCTTCCGCTGGCAATCCAATCTGCATAAACTAACTTTTGTTCACCATAAGGTGATTTAAAGGTAGAATTATAACCAATCGTGTTTTCTCTGAAAGGTTTAAAATATTCTTCTAAATTGCTCATCGTTACCTCGTAATTGAAATACTTTAACTGCTTTGGGAATATAATAAATTAGCGGCATCAATTCTTTCCTATTAATAATGAACTTATTGTTTAATTAATATAAGGAGGTGACTCTATTGTAACAGTATAAAAAATAATGTTTTCAATTTTCGCTTGCTTGTTCCAAATATCCAGACTCTTTCAAACTATCATTTGATCTGTAAATTGAAATGCTAACTTCATTTGTTTGATAGTGTCCCGTTGAGATTATTTTCACACCGTTTACTTCTTTGTCTAATCTTACGTGGGCGTATAATTTGTCATCGGCAATTAAATCGGATTCTAATTTAGATTTTTTCTCCGGTATGTTGGACAGAGCCCAGTAAACTCCCTTCTTTGCATTTTGATAAGCATAGTCAATATCAGATTCTATCTTCTCCTGAGTAAAGCCGGTGGTTGAGAGTAAGGCAGCTAAAGTAAGCACAAATAAAGTTTTCATCTGTCTCTTCCTTTTTTTTGATATTATATTAAGAATATTCTTCTCCAAAGGCAACAAATGTAAGGTAACTCACAAATGCGGAAACTATACTTGATAAAATAGTTTCCACACCCTATATTAGAAACCAGAAAAACGAAAATAGTTTCCGAGGGATATATGGACGAACAAAACAAAATAGTTGAATTAACTGAAGAAAAATTCTTCAGGGATGGTTTTTATAAAACAACGATGGATGAAGTCGCTTCAGAACTTAAAATGAGCAAGAAAACCATCTACAAATTTTTTCCATCCAAAGATGAACTTGTAATGGCAATTGCCAAACATTTTATGGAAGGAATGAAGAAAAAAATTCTTCCAGCGTTAAACTCCGATAAAAATGCAATCGAAAAACTTGCTGAACTAAATCACATCCTGGCAAAAACTTCAGAAAAAATTTCTTCGAAGAGAATGGATGAAATCAGAAAGCATTTCCCTAAGCTGTGGAATGAAATAGATAATTTCAGAACAAAAATGATGTTTGGAAATATTACAAAAGTAATTGACCAGGGAAAAGCTGAAGGTTTATTTATTGATTATCCAACCCCGATAATAATGAACACGCTGGTTTATTCAGTGAGAGCAATTGTGAATCCTGAATTCATACTAAATAACAATTTTTCTATTAGCGAAGCAGCCTTGTACGCTTTCAAAGTAGTAATCGGGGGGATCGTTACAGAAAAGGGAAGAAAAATTTTTAATAAAACAATAAATAAAATGTAATTATGAAAAGATTATTATTTATAACTCTGATACTACTAAGGCCGGAGTTTATTACTCCACAAGCACAGCTAACACTTGAAGACTGTTATGAAAAAGCAAGGATAAACTATCCGCTTATCAAACAGAAAGATTATATTGAAAAAACAAAAGATTACAGTGTCAGCAATGTTTGGAATGGATATTTTCCACAAATTACAGTTCTGGGACAAGCGACCTATCAATCCGATGTTACACAAGTTCCAGCGATCTTGCCGGGAATTATAATTCAAAGACTCTCAAAAGATCAATATAAAGTTGTAGCTGATGTTACTCAAACTATTTATGATGGCGGAATAATGAGTTCACAAGCGGGAATTCAGGAATCAGTTAGTGAAATTGATAATCAAAAGATTGAGATTGAATTACTAAATCTAAAGCAAAGAGTTAATCAAATTTATTTAGGTGTGCTTCTTATAGACTCTCAAATAAATCAAATTGAGCTGGTAAAAAATGATTTGAGTGAAAGCATTTCAAAACTTGATGCTGCTTATTTAAATGGCACCGCAACAAAATCTGATGTTGATGTTTTAAAAGCTGAATTATTGAATGCAGAACAACGAAAAATTGAACTTTACTCATCCCGAATATCATATATCAATATGCTCGGATTGCTGATCCATGAAAATTTAAATGAGTCAACTACACTATCAACCCCATCGCAAATTAATTTTTTGCCAACAGTTGAAATCATTCGACCTGAATTAAGACTGTACTCGGCTCAAAAAAATCTTATTGAAAACCAGGATGGATTAACTGTTTCTAGAATTATTCCTAAAGCCAGTCTCTTTTTTCAAGGAGGCTATGGCAAACCGGGTCTAAATTTCTTTGTAAATGAATTTGCCTGGTACTACATAACCGGTATTCGATTTTCATGGTCCTTATCAAATCTTTATAGTTATGGAAATGAAAGTGAAATCAATCAACTAAACCGGCAGAGCATTGATGCTCAAACGGAGACATTTCTGCTAAATACAAAAATTACGACCAACCAGCAGCTACA
>JBATTD010000628.1:0-6606 GCA_049670345.1 Ignavibacteriaceae bacterium | reverse complement strand
GGATACGGCTGCTTCCTTAAGAGCCGTTGAAATTGGTGCCGATGTTATAGTTAAAGGAACAAGGGTTGTTGGTGTTTTTGACAGCGATCCGGAAAAAAATAATTATGCTGTAAAATTTGATTCAATAACCTACATGGATATTCTTAAGAAAAATTTGAGGATAATGTATTTAACTGCCGTTAGTCTTTGCAAGGAAAATAATTTACCTATGATAGTTTTCAATATGGATGTACCGGATAATTTATATAAGCTGGTTAAAGGCGAAAACGTCGGTACTGTAATAAATAATGAAACCAAAGTAACCGAAAAAATTTAATTGGACGGAGGAGAAAAATGCATGTGATTATAAACGATGCAAAAACAAGAATGGATAAATCAATTGAAGCGTTACGAAATGAACTTGCCAAAGTACGAAGCGGAAAAGCAACAACCGCTTTGCTGGACGGTATTAAAGTAGATTATTACGGTAGTATGGTACCCTTAAACCAGGTTGGCAATGTATCAGTACTGGATGTACATACTCTATCTATCACTCCCTGGGAAAAACCTATGGTGCCCATTATTGAAAAAGCAATACTTGAAGCAAACATAGGGCTTAACCCTATTAATGACGGAACCAATTTAAAAGTTCCTGTTCCACTTCCAACAGAAGAACGAAGAAAAGAGTTGGTAAAACTGATTAAAAAATTTGGTGAAGATTGCAAGGTCGCTATAAGAAATATCAGAAGAGATGCTAAAGATCATCTTAAAAAAGAAGAAAAAGAAAAAAAGATGTCTGAGGACCAGTTGTTAGATGCTGAAGATGAAGTTCAGAAGTATACAGATGGACATATTAAACTAATTGATGATATTTTTAAACATAAAGAAGTTGAGATTATGGAAGTTTAACTTTGCATATTTCTGAGATTTAATTTGGTGCCATTTTATTCTAGTTTCAAACCAGGTTTTTTAATTTTCACGCCTTCAAGAAATAAGCACTCTATCCCCGATTTATATTTTACTTTATTGTTTTTTCTATCTTTCCAAGACATCATCGGTCTAATCGGCGGTGTAATGATTTCAGAATTATATATTCTTTCCGAACCAACAAAAAGAAGGTGCGATTTTGGAATATCTTCTGATGTTAAGTTTTTCATTAGATGAAAACCTTCGTTTGTTTCATCAAAAGATGGAATTCCATTGCCAACCTGTTCCAAAGAAATTAGCTTGCCACGCATAAAATCGCCTGTACTGCTCTCTAGCTCCGCTTGAAGAATTACATTTACCCCGTTAATCCCGCTAATGTTTATATTGCCGTATGTTAAAAAGTTACCGAGTGAGTAGGCGATCAGTTTGTTTTTATATAATTCCATAGCCCTCAAAACGTGGGATCCGTGCCCTAACACCATATCTGCACCTGCATCAATTACGGTGTGAGCAAAAGCAAATACATTCCCCCTGTTTTCACCTAGGTAAGTTTCAGTGCTATCTTTGATGTGAAGTGCATTTTTTCCCTCTGCACCGCCGTGGAATGATACAATGATTATATCATATTTATTATTTAAACTATTAATAACAATTTTTGCGTTTTCCAGATCAGAGATATTATACGAATTCTCTGAATAACCGAATGCTACTAATGCAATTCGCACATTGTTTATATTAAATTCTGCCAGTCCTTTCTTCGGCATAAACTTAATGTCTAATTCTTTTAGTTTTCCCTGAGTAAAAAGGTAACCTTCATAACCATAATCTTCAGAATGATTATTATCCTGGTTCATAACATTAAAGCCAAGTTCTTTAAGGGAAACAGCAAGGTAATCGGGCATTCCGAACTCATAGCAAGTAGCTCTTTTGCGAGATGCCTCCGAACATTTCTTCGGTTCCATTTCATCTGTTATAAAACTTCCCTCAAGATTGCCGAAAACAATATCGGCCCCATCTAAAAGATGCGCTGCTGATTTAGCAAACTCATTACCATTATCCGAAGGTAAAATTTCTTTCGGTGTAACAGAACCAAGCATAATATCGCCGACAGCTTTTATCTTAATCTGCGCATTTGTATCTAGATTAAAAAATTCAAATGTTAAGATAAGGGTTATGAATATTATGGACAGGTTATTATGCATATCATCGTAAAAAAGATGAAAATTTCATGGAGCTAATAATTATACTATTTTTGAGTAAATTTTATAATTAAAATAAAAAATTTGTATTCAATAAATGTAGATTTACGTGCCAGGGAATTCAGCATCAAATATATTACGAAAACTATTTCTATTGCTTAAGCAATATATAGATAAAAACACTGTTAGAAATGTGATCTATATTAGTTTGACAATAATTCTGTTCATGGCAGGAGTAATAGTTTATGGTGTTATTCTAAATATCAGGGAAGTCCCGCTTTCTGAAGCAATGGTGGAAAAGGGATTCACTCAATTAAACGATCCAAAAATTGTTATTTATAGAGATACCTACACCTTAAATCTTTATGAAGATACTGTATTTGTTAAAAGTTACAGGGTGAGTTTCGGAAGAAATGTTCATAAAATAAAAAACAAAGCAGGTGATGAGGCTACTCCTGTTGGCGAATATAAAATATGTGCTATTGATACATCGCACCAATACAATATTTTTTTCCGGTTAAACTATCCCAATTTGAATGACGCTGCCGAGGCGCTTCGTAAAGGATGGATTACACAAAAGGAATTTAATCAGATAAAATTTGAATTTTATTACGAGGGCTGCACAAAGTATGACGAAGTTCTTGGCGGAGATATCGGTGTACACGGTATAGGTAGATTGAATTATATTTTTAAAAATCTACCTTTTGTTTTTAACTGGACAAATGGTTCAATCGCAATGAGCGATGAAAATATGAATGAACTTTATTCGATTGTAAAAGTAGGTACCAAAGTTGTTATTAAATAACATTAATAAAATAATTGGAATTATACTACTTCTTCTCTTTTTAGTTGGCTGCGGAAAGAAAGATAGTAAACCGGCGAATTATAATGATATGCGTGCAATTAAAAACATTGCAGCACAATTGATTGATAAAGAGATAAAATTTATTACTTCAGGTGATTTCAGTTCGGAAGGAACCAAATCTATTGTTGCAGGCACAGAAGTATCAGGGAAAGACAAGTGGGGAATTTCTTTTAGCCTAATCGAAAAGATTGATGATGAATTTAAAGTGGTTTATGATACCGGATTATTGGAAGGATCATTTGACAATTGTATAGTGGACAAAATGAAACTCTCATCTTTTAAAGGTGAGATGATCTATTACAACTCTAAGGATTTTTACCTTGGTACAGGGGGCGGAGATGTATTCTTATATATTATTAATTTTTCAAAAAAAGAAATTTATTACGCTCATCTTATCGTTCAAAAGTCTGCCGGAGTTTTACTTTACCTTTCTGAAAATATAGAAGATCCAATGATCAGAAAATTTTTCATTCGCTACTTTAAGAAAGATTATAGTACGTTAAGAGTTATCAAATCCGACTTATTATGATTCTAACATTTTCAATCGAATAGTATATTGATGTTAATCTTTCAATCAGAAAGTTCTTTTTATTATTATCAGAATTTTAGATAAAGTATACTTTATGAGACAATATGTGAAAATATTTACACACTTCCCAAGTAATGTCTTTGGCAAAGGGAATGACTATATACTAGTTCCATATGCTAAAAATATAAAATATTGAGCATATGAAACTTTACCTTGCCGTATTGATCTTGATGTTAATAATTTCGCCGGTAAGCAGCATTATATTTGCTCAGCCTGGTGAGCTATACGAATTATCTTCAATTGATTTCATCGGCAATGATGAATTTTCAGATTCTGATTTGAGGAATATAATACAAAGTAAAGAAAATCCTTTCTGGTTATGGAAATTTTTCGATTCTTTTACCCCCTTTGGTTCACCACCTGTTTATTTCGATTCATTAGCAATTACTGTGGATATAGTTTCTTTAAAATCATTTTACGCAGTAAACGGTTTTTTCGAAACAAGCATTTCTTATTCTTACGATGTTGATACTTCTTCCAAAAGCGTTGTGCTAACTTATAATTTATCTGAGAGTAGTGAATTTACGTATGGGAAAATTAATGTATACGGATTAAACAAACTGGAATACCTTAATTCTCAAATTATGCCTTACACCAATTTATCAAATAACGAAAGATTTAATCAGGAAAAACTGCAAAGGCATATGGGGTATGTGCTATCTATTTTAAAAAATAATGGATATATGCTAGCTACATTCGATAGCACTTTGATATTAATGGATACCTTGATGAATAAAACTGATCTGGAAATTTATTTTACACCGGGAAATAAATATATTTTTGATGAAATAAGAGTTGAAAAAAGCGGAGAAGGAAAAGATTTGGTTAGCGATAATTTGATTAAGTACGTTGCAAGTATAGAAGTAGGGCAAATGTATAATGAAGAAGAGATTGCCAAAAGCCGTTTAAGATTAGCCAGAACAGGTCTTTTTAATTCAATAAATCTTAAAGGTGTTATTGAGGACACAGTTAGTAATAATGTGCCACTTAAGATAAATGGTAATATCGGCAGTATGAATGACCTTTCCCCTGAGGTATTTATTGATAATGAGTTCAACACATCAAATATTGGTATTGGTTTGAGCTACAGCCGGAAAAATTTTTTCGGGGATGCACGCAAACTAACACTCAGTACAAAATTTAAAGTAAACGATATTCAAAATTTTAATTTCTTTTCTTCGACTGACGGTGATTCAATAATCCAGACACAGGTTGATGTAAGGTTGCTGCTCGAACAGCCGTTCTTTTTCAGCAGAGGTATTTCTGCTTCGCTTGAAGCATACTACAAAACATATAATATTTTCGAGACACGTTTTGAAAATGAAGGAGGTCGATTAAATTTAGCTATTGACATGCCAGTACATACTTTTATCAATTTATTAAATCCTTATCTTAATTTAGATATTCTTGGATACGATATTTTTTCGGAGATAAATGATTTGTTGCTTGTAACCACTCCCAAAAGTACTACAGCTATTCTTGGCACAGCAATTGGCTCAACTACAGCTAATGATTTCTTTTTCCCATTTAAGGGTTATAACTTAAACCAGATATTAGAATTAGCGCTTACTAGAACAGTAGCAACTTTTAGTGGGCCGTATATTCAGGATTCAGTTGGAGTCAATGAAGTAAGGACTGATGATATTGGCTTCTATTATAAACTTCAAACCATATTCTCAAATTATATGGCTGTTGCTAGAGATAACAATACAGTCTTTGGTATGAAATTTAAAATCGGTTACATTCAAACATTTGTTGGTGGAGATGGATTGGTTCCACCGAACCAAACATTTTTTGCCGGAGGAGCAAACTCAGTTAGAGGATGGAGAGCAAGAGAACTCGTGCCTGAAAACAGGATACCATTTATTGGTGTTACTAATCCTGCCGAAGATAATATTCGTGGTGGTACATTTATTCTCGAAGGTTCGTTTGAATTCAGAAGAAAATTTAATCCTGATTTTGGATATGCACTCTTTTTAGATTATGGTAATACGTGGAATGGATACAAAGGAATACAATTGGACCAAATTGCTCTTGCAATTGGTTTTGGCTTGAGATATTACTCTCCATTTGCACCGTTCAGGATAGATTTTGGATGGAAATTATGGGATCCTCAAAATCAAATCTCATTATTTGAAAGAGCTTTTTGGCAAGCATTTGAATTCCACTTTGGAATTGGCGAAGCATTCTGATTGATTGTCCTAAATTTAACAGCTATTATTAAATCTTTATCAAAAATATTTTTGAATAGCGTTAATTTATTCGCTATTTTTACCGTTCTTTTTTTAGCAAGGTTTTTATGATTTTTAGTATGACAGGTTATGGCAAAGGAAACGCCGTAAAAAATAATTTTTCTGCAGAAGTAGAAATAAAGAGTGTTAACAGCCGGTTTTTAGAACTATTTCTTAAACTTCCTCCATTATTATCCGACAAGGAATATGAAATGCGGGAAATTTTGAAATCAAAAATAAAAAGAGGAAAAATAAATGTAACTGTTCAATTAAAACGAAACGGCAATAACGACCTCGCGATGGTGAATGAAACAAAGCTGAAAGAGTATATTTCTCTCATTGAGAAGATTAAAAAAACGGCCGGAATTAAAGAAGAAATTAAGATTGAGCATGTAATCAACAACCGGGAAATAATTTCTTCATCAGATATTTCTTTATCGGAAACAGAATTTAACCTCGTTAAAAAAGCTTTAAAAAGTGCTGTCGATGAACTCCTAAATATGAGAAAAGACGAAGGAAAAGAATTAGCTAAAGATTTAGCAAAGAGAATTAAAGCAATTGAAATAAGAGTAATTTTAATTGAGAAGGAATTTAAGAAAAACGTTAACAGCCACTTTAAAAAATTGAAGGAACGGTTAAAAACATTAACCGGTGAAGCCGAACTTGATGAACAGAGATTAAATTTAGAGTTGGCTGCAATTGCCGATAAAGCTGATATCACTGAAGAATGTGTGCGGTTAAAAAGTCATCTTAAATTTTTTATTGACAGCATGAACAAACAAGCTGAACCCGGAAGAAAATTGAATTTTTTATGCC
>JBATTD010000627.1:0-1715 GCA_049670345.1 Ignavibacteriaceae bacterium | reverse complement strand
CATCGGAAGGTATTGATTCTATGGAATATAAATAAATTCCAGATGCAATATTTTCAGCAACCCAACTCACTTCGTAACTGCCAGCATTCTGATCAGCATTAATTAAATCAGCAATTTTTCCCCCAGTGAAATGATACACTCTCAGTTTAACATTGCTATGAGTTGGAACGGAATACCTGATAGTTGTACCTGGATTAAATGGATTTGGATAATTCTGTGAAAGATAGAAACCCTCTGGCTTCTTATCATCTTCTTCAACCGAGACAAGACTTGCTACACCTTCAACAAATACCTGCTGAGCCAATAGCAGCGTATCATTAACATATCTAAAATTAATTTTATCGGTATAATATTCATCTGAGTAAGGTTTAAACATAATTACAATTTCAACCGAATCCTGATTTGGTATTGTAATCGGTAAACTTTCTTTAACAGAGAAAGAAGATTCCCGGTAGAATATTTCGTTAATTGTAACTTCTTCTTCCCGGTAATTATATAATGTTAAATTAGAGCTTGCTGAATCGCCGACATCTACTATACCAAAGTTCACAGAATCACGATTAACTGAGAAATAATTTGTTTTCCATGGAAAACGAAATGAACGGTAACGATGACCACCGTTTGGAAAGCTTAATTCATAAACAATCTCATTATCAGAATTGATTTCAGTAACTGCCGGCTCATCACTTTCTCCCCAGCTAATAAGATGATTACCGTTTGGTAAACCTTGCACGCCACCTCTTATGCGAGACCAAACAGTTTCATTTCTTGAAAATCTTCTTACTAAAGTTGCAGTAAGTGAATCTTCATCAAGTGCATATTCTACCAGGCTGGAATATTGGGGTTCTAAACGAACTCCGTTATCGAAAAGAATTAAATTACCTGCAGCGTTTCTTTTTGCATCATGCTGTCGCGCAAACCCTCTGGAATCATTAATAAATTGGAATTGGTTTCGCTCCCCGCCAAGCCGCCAGATAATTTCCCCCGATTGCCTGTTTATTTTTGTTACCTCGTTAAAATTTCTTGTTGAAAGCAGAATGTTACCATCATAGTCTACTTTGATTGAATTACAATGGGACCAATTAATTGTAGATTGAGTTAAATTTACGGCACTATCTGCATCAAGTATATCGTAGTGATCGAACGAGCGCCACCTCCATATTTCGTTATCCTGATCATCTATATGATGAATATTTTGTGTAATTAAAGTTGCATTAGTTTGTCCACCCGGAACAATATGGCTTAAATCCACAACAACACGCTCTTCACCAAGTATATAGTAAGTGCCGTCTTCTAGAACGGTAAGTTCATGAAAATCAAAAGCGAATGAATCTGGTGTGAAGAATTTGTTTACAATGGTTCCTGAGCTATCAAGCCCAAAACTTGAATCGGGATAGATGTTGTATGTTAATTCCCCGTTTTCCTGCCGTAAAAAATTAAATATTGTCCCCTCAACTTTTTTATAAAAAACAGGCGTTACCTCATTATCAAGTATAAGTAAGTGCCATGCACACAAAGCTGTTAAGCCCAGGAAAAGAAAATCATCGGATGGATTGATATTAACATCTACCGCAATTTGAGGATAATCTAGCAGTATATCCGAAAATGTTTGAGCCCGAGATAAATTACCCGGGCTCAGTATCAAAAGGGAGTAAACTTGGAGCAGGAAAAATTTTGTTAACAATCTTTGCATATTTTAAATCTAAATCTCTTTC
>JBATTD010000626.1:0-13906 GCA_049670345.1 Ignavibacteriaceae bacterium | reverse complement strand
CTTCTAAGCCAATCGGGAGCGTTCCGTGCGCGAAGGAATCATTTGTGGCAAATAGTTTTCTCAAAACACGGAGTTCAGGGAGGATACACATCGGTTCGTTAGAGTTAAATTCTTTGATGTGTTGCTGATCTGGACGATAGAGAAATTGGGGCTGAATATATTCACACGTTTGAATGGCCGTACAAGCAGTTTGATGAAGAAACAATTTGAGAGTTTATCTGTGATAAGCTCAAAGACTTTATGAATTAAAAGAGCCGATCGCTCTCTTTAGGTTGAGCCGTTGATTAGGTGGTTGAAGGTTAACTAAGTTATCTCATGCCTCCTTGAACAAGATTAACATTCACCTTACTAATTAAATTTTTGATGGCTGGTTACCAGTCATTTTTTGCATTTTTCTTTTCTCTTTTAGCTGCCTTTTTTTCCTTTAAGGTTTTCTTTGGTCCTTTCTTTGATCCTTTTTTAGCGTTCAGACCATTGCTCATTTTATTTTCTCCTTTTAATATTTATATGATACAAAATTTATAATTAATACTTACAGAAATTGAGCATTTTACTCTGTTCGGAAAGTTAAACTTAACTATACAAACGATCAAATGTTAATCGCATAGTGGAAACAAAAAAAATATTTAGGGAATAACGATCTCATAAGTCTAGTAAAACTTTATCTTGTAAGACTTCATCAAGTTTAGCGATTAAAAATTCTGCATTACTTTCTGAAAATACCAAAGGTGGTTTTATTTTAATTACGTTATGAAGAGGTCCATCGATGCTTAAAAGAATTCCCAGTTCTTTCATTCTCTCAATAATGTAGTATGCCTGGTCTCTGGCTGGTTTTAACGACTCACGATTAACCACTAGTTCAATCCCAATAAAGAGGCCTATTCCACGCACATCACCGATTAGATCATGTTTGGTTTTCAAATCCTCTAGTCCTGCTTTTAGCTGACCACCAACTTTTAAAGCATTTTCCTGGAGCTCTTCATCTTTTATAACATCAAGGACTGCCAGACCTACGGCACAAGAAACCGGATTGCCGCCAAATGTGTTGAAGTATTCCATACCGTTGTCAAAGGAATCAGCAATTTCCTTTGTTGTAACAACTGCTGCCAGAGGATGCCCGTTGCCAATAGGTTTTCCGAGTGTTACAATATCAGGAATAACTCCCTGTGTTTCAAAACCCCAAAAATGAGTGCCTACTCGTCCAAATCCTACCTGCACTTCATCGGCAACGCAAAGACCACCGGAATCTCTTACAAATCGGAAAGCTATTTTTAGATAGCCTTCAGGTATTACTATTTGTCCTCCACAACCTACAAGTGATTCGAAAAAGAATGCTGATAACCCCTTATTGTTTTGTTGAATTTGTTTCACTGCTTTTTCAACATCAGCGGCATATTTTTTAGCAGCATTTATATCATCTGATTTATAAGCTCCGCGGAATGTGTCCGGCATAGTAACTTTGTGTATATGCAGAGCAGCACCAGAACCTCCTGTACCATCAAATTTATACGGGCTTAATTCAACAACTGATGAAGAGTTTCCATGATATGCATCATCAATTACAATAAAATCTTTTTGTTTTGTATGTGTATTTGCCAAACGAATCGCCAGTTCATTAGCTTCGCTTCCTGAATTTACAAAATAGCAGACGTTGAGCGGATCAGGCATAGTTGAGCTTAGTCGTTTTGCATACTCAACAATATGTTCATGCAAATAACGCGTATTAGTATTTAGTATGGCAATTTGCTTTTGTGCTGCTCTAACTACACGTGGATGACAATGCCCGACGTGACACACATTGTTAACGCAGTCTAAGTAAGTTCTCCCTGTATCATCAAACAAATACTGCATTGCACCGCGATCTATTTTAAGCGGGTGTTTATAAGATATACTTAATGATTTACCGAGGTAATTTTCTCGAGCTTTCCTGATTTTATTTTGGGCGTCCACTTGATTATCATTAACCTGAAACCCGCATACTTTTCTAAATTGTTGATGAGCTTTTTCGGGATTTATTGAGATCAATTTATGAAGTGTATTCCATGCAGGTCGTTCAGAGACTGACAGGTATTCATTATCCTTTTGCAATTCCTGTTGATAAGCTGCAATAGTAACACTGCTGCACAACCTGGTACAGATCAGGTAAAATAAAACTTCCAACTCCTGTTCTTTCAATGGATAGGTTTTATGGTATCCTCGCACAACCTCTAAAATAGAATTCAACGGATCTGCTTTACCAAGCATAATGTATGCGCAGGCAATTGCCAGTTCGCAAATGGTGTAAGTGTGAACCATATCTCCAAAATCAATTATACCGTTGATGTCTACACCATCACTTCCTTTGCTTTCTGTAAGAATATTATGATCATTTGCATCGTTATGAATAACACTTTTGCGTAGTTTTGGCAGCAGTGCTAAAATCCCTGTTTCAAATTGCAAAAAAAAGTATTCCGCTATACTGCGCTTACGGGCATCCGTTATTTTTTCCGTGTATGGGATTAGATCGGCTGCGTTCTTCAGATCCCAATGCCAGTATCGGTAAGCTGCGGGATGATAAAAATCTGAAAGTGTTTTATCCATACTGCCAAGCTTTTCCCCGAGACTGTTTAACAAATCACGGGAATGATATTTAACATCTGCTAAAAAAATACCTGGCAGATAAGTTAGCATTCTTGCATTGTATAATATATCCTCTTTGTTTTTAACCCGGGTAATCTCTTCACTCTTCACTGTTTTGTAAACTATGGGGGAGTTGATCGATTTATTGTTAATTGCAATGTACCTCATAGCTTTGTTTTGCATATCCAGCATTTCTTTATTCTCTTCAGGATTTGCAATTTTAAAAACAAATTCATTGCCTGATTGATATGTGATATGAAAATTTTGACCAATATCACTAGCCAGAGGGCTGACTGTAACAATCAAATCATAAATCTCTTTTACAATTTTTTTAACTTCTTCTTTAGAAAACCGGGGAGGTAATGAACTAACCAAAGGCACTTAATTTCTCCTAATACTAAAAAGCAATTATTTAAAGCTAACTGCTAAATAATCACTTTGCAAGCGAGGTTTTAAATTTACATGGAGAAGTGGCAACAACTTTTTTTAATGAAAAAATAGCTGTGGGAACAGATTCTTTTGAGTTTGTTGGTTTATACTTTTTAGGAGGACCAGTGTTGATGAAATAATAAAAATCTTTATTCTGATGAGTGATTAAAGATCTTTCTGGGATCAATTCTTTAACTCTCCACGAGAAATTTTTACTCAGGATAAAAACCCACAACTAAATTAATTCCCTTTACAACTTGACTTTAACCCCATTATTATTATTTTGCAAGTGTGACTGTCACTAAAAATAAATTATAGAGTTAATTTCTAATAATGTTCAAAGTTTTAATTGTAGGAATATTTATCTTTTTAGTGGTTGGAATAGTAAGTATTTCCTTCTGGTATAAAAATAAAGATGAATCTTTAGGTAGTGTGCATTTAAAGAAAAATATTGTTGAACCCCGTTTATTAACAATTAAAGAGATTGATATTTTCACTGCAAATTCAAATTATTATTTTACTATTCGTAATAAAGTTCAATGAAAGAATAAATAATCGGTAATATCTGTTTTCCTCTCTCCCATTAAAAATCTTTCATGCACTTCTAACCACCTAAAATAACCTCTTATCCAAATTGAATTTACAAGCGCTGGTTAATGAATTATCTTTGAATCAGTTAGTTTGAAAAAATTATTTTAACACATTTGGAGGTAGTCATGAAGTCAGGTGCAATTTTATTATTGTTACTCTTTTTTGTTTTTGTTTCATATGGTGCAGCAGCCGAACCTGTTAAGGAAAAAAGAACTATCAACAGAGATTTAGCAATCCAGAATTTGTTAATTGGGTTAGATAGCTATAATACCGGGTTAACATCGAGCAGTGCATTCTATTTAGGAGAACTCAGTTCAACTGAAGCGGTAATTCCGTTAATGAAAATGTTGAGAAATTCTGAACGGGAAGAACTTCGAATATCAGCAGCACTGGCGCTATTAAAAATTGGAGATGCACGAGGAATTTACGCCATCAAACGTGCAATAGTATTTGATGAAAGCAAAAGAGTAAGTGATATGTGCGAGAAATTCTACAATTCTCATTTATATGATAATCATTCCTTAAAATATTGAATGTTTCTCCGTAAAAACGGAAACATGCTACCCCTGGAAAGCTCCGATTTATTTGGAGCTTTTCATTTATCTCCCTAATCTGATTTTAGAAAAATAATTCTGCTTATTTTACCGCAATTCATGAAACTTATCTTCTTGGTTACAATTTTATTAGAAATACTGACCGACTGGTCATAAAATCTCGCTGAGCATTTTCTTTTAAACATTTGCTTACTTATATTTGCCCATCTTATTAACAATTCAGTTAAAATAATCAATGAATAAGCAGTACGATATAGCAATTTTAGGCGGAGGACCAGGTGGTTACGTAGCTGCAATACGTGCAAGTCAGCTCGGATTCAAGACAGTTGTAATTGATAAAGATAATTTAGGCGGAATTTGTTTGAATTGGGGTTGCATTCCTACAAAATCATTATTGAAAAATGCCGAAATATACGATTCGGTAAAGAACCACGGGCAAGATTTTGGCATCACTGCAAAAGAGCTCACATTTGATTTTAGAAAAATTATAGAAAGAAGCCGCAGTATTTCGGATAGAATAACAAAAAGTGTTGAAATACTCATAAAAAAGAACAAAGTTGACAGGATTAGAGGATTTGGAAAATTCAAAACTAAAAATGAATTGAGTATTTTTGATGAAAATGGTAAGCAAATTGATTCAGTTAGAGCAGATAATATAATTATTGCAACTGGTGCAAGCCCAAAAATAGTTACTTCAATACCAATTGATAGAAAAAAGATAATTACGAGTACTGAAGCAATGAGTCTGGCCGAACAGCCGAAGGAAATGATAATAATTGGTGCTGGTGCGATAGGGATTGAATTTGCATATTTTTACTCAGTTTTGGGTACGAAAGTTACCATTATTGAAATGATGGATGAAATTTTACCGATTGAAGATAAGGAAGTATCTCAAACACTTGCCAAAACATTTAAAAAGCGAAAAATTGATATTTTAACTTCAGCTACTGTTGAAAAAGCTGTAGTTAAA
Source organism: Ignavibacteriaceae bacterium (assembly GCA_049670345.1). GTDB lineage: Bacteria > Bacteroidota > Ignavibacteria > Ignavibacteriales > Ignavibacteriaceae > BMS3ABIN03. Next base: position 8,743 of record JBATTD010000626.1, on the reverse strand, counting down.
GAGAAAAAAGTTGAAGTAACAGTCATTATAAAAGGCGAGAAGAAAAAGTTAACAACGGATATTGTTTTAAGTTCAATTGGTGTTACAGGAAATGTTAAAGGATTCGGTTTGGAAGAACTCGGTGTTGAACTGTACAGGAATCATATCAAAGTAAATAAAGAAACGTATGAAACAAATGTGTCCGGAATTTTTGCAATCGGCGATGTAATCGGTGCTCCGTGGTTAGCTCACGTTGCCTCACACGAAGGAATTCATTGCGTTGAATCTATAAAAGGAATTAATAACAAACCAATTGATTACAACAATATTCCAGGTTGCACATACTGCCAGCCACAGGTTGCTAGCGTTGGCTACACTGAAGAGAAAGCAAAAGAAGCAGGGTACGAAATTAAAGTTGGTAAATTTCCATTTATGGCAAGCGGTAAGGCATTTGCAGTTGGTGAAAGAGATGGTTTTGTTAAATTGATTTTCGATGCGAAATATGGCGAACTGCTTGGTGCTCATATAATTGGCTCTGAAGCTACTGAACTGATTGCTGAATTGGTAATGGCAAGAGAATTGGAAGCAACAGGCGAATCAATATTAAAAACAATCCACGCACACCCGACTTTATCTGAATCGATAATGGAAGCCGCCGCACAAGCATACGGTGAAGCGATACATATATGATTATAATATAGAACAATCATTTCATAAATCGGTAATTGATACGGGATCTACTACTTTTGCGGAGATTCCCACTCCTGCCTGCCGTCAGGCAAGGTTCGCATGAATGACATTCATAATAATACTGAAGGAAATAGTTAAATTCATTGAATAAAAAGCTAACATATTGCAATTTAGATACTATTGATTACAAAGAAGCATGGGATCTTCAAAAATCATTATTTGAACTTCGGTATCAGCAAAAGATTGATGATGTTTTTCTTCTTTTAGAGCATCCTCATACTTATACTTTAGGAAAAACAGCGGATGAGAAAAATCTGGTTGGAAACAAAGAATATTTAAACAAAAATAAAATATCGGTTTATGATATTGACAGAGGCGGTGATATTACTTATCACGGACCGGGACAAATTGTTGGCTATCCTATTATCGATCTGAAAAATTGGGGACGAGATACCTACAAATATTTAAGGGCTCTTGAAGAAATAATAATACGGACATGTGCTGATTATGGTTTAGCTGTTACAAGAGTTCCTAAATATACAGGTGTTTGGATTGGAGACAGAAAAATTGCTGCAATTGGAATTAAAGTTACTCGATGGATTACAATGCACGGCTTTGCACTAAATGTAAATACCGATCTTTCTTTATATAAAGGAATTATTCCGTGTGGAATAACAAATAAAGAAGTAACATCATTAAAAAAAGAGCTTAAAAGTGAAATTGATATACAGGAAGTTAAGTTAAAAATATTAAATCATGCAGTAGAAATATTTGGTTACAACGATAAAGAAACCCGACGAGTTGAAGATGTTTTAAGCAAAGATGTTATTATTATGTCCTGAAAAAAAGATATTTGAAAAAATTCAAACAACAATTTAAAAATGAACCAAGTTCTGATATATCGAGATAAGTTCCATCAGGCAAAAATATAAAATTATAAACTGATGAAAATAAAGCAACCAATAACTTTATAAATAGTAAAGGATTTTATGGCAAAGAAAAATTCTAATATAAAAATCAAAAAGAATATAAAAGAGCCTATTAAACCTACAAATGGCAAAGGAACTAAAAGCATTAAAGGCAAATTATCAAATCAGCAGTTGATTGATTCCTTGAGAATGATGCTTCTTGCAAGGGCAATTGATCATAAAGCGATGAATTTCCTTCGTCAGGGAAAAACCTTTTTTCACATCGCTGGTGCGGGACACGAAGCAATTCAGGCAGCGCTCGGTCTTCAGCTTGAAAAAGAAAACGATTGGTTCTTTCCTTATTACAGAGATTTAACATTTGTACTTTTTACAGGGGTAACAACAATGGATTTTTTCCAGCAATGTTTTGCAAAAGAGAGTGATCCGGCAAGCGGCGGCAGACAGCTTCCTTCCCATTGGGGTTCAAAAAGGAACCGGTTAGTTTCACAATCAAGTCCAACCGGTACACAATTTCTGCACGCAGTAGGAACCGCACTTGCTACAGTTAAACAAGGTGAAAAAAGAATATCTTACGTTAGTAGCGGCGAAGGAACAACTAGCCAGGGAGAATTTCACGAAGCAGTGAATTGGGCTAGCCGCGAAAGATTGCCTGTCTTATTTGTTATTCAAAATAATAAATATGCTATCTCCGTTCCTGTTGAATCGCAAAGCGGAGGTAAGAACAACTCAATTGCAGAAATGATGTCTGGCTTTGAAAACCTAAAACGATTAAGAATTAATGGAACAGATTTCTTCGAATCTTATGTAAAAGTGCAGGAAGCATTAGATTATATTAAAAGTGGAAAAGGTCCTGCTTTAATCGAAGCAGAATGTGTACGACTCCTTTCACATTCATCTTCTGATGATCAGAAAAAGTATAGACCCGATGAAGAATTAAAAGAAGATAAATTGAAATGTCCGAATGAATTGATGGCTGCTCAACTCATCAAGCAAGGCATACTTACCGAAGAAGGGTATGAAGTTTTAAAACGAGAAGTAACTGATGAAGTAGGAAAAGCAGCGGATGAAGCATTGCAGGAAGCTGATCCCAATCCGGAATATGCAGCAAGATATGTTTTTGATGAAAGTGATTTTAACGAAACACTCGGTTATGAAAAATCAGTACCGTCCGGTGATAAAATTGTTATGGTTGATGCTATAAATCATGCTTTGCACGAAGAAATGAAACGTAACGATAAAATGTTTATTTTCGGTGAAGATATTGCTGATAGAAAAGGAGGGGTTTTTACTGCAACTAAAGGATTATCTACTTCCTTTGGTGATGAAAGAGTTTTTAATTCTCCGCTTGCCGAAGCAAGCATAACAGGCGTTGCCACAGGAATGGCTCTTGCAGGAATGAAACCAGTTGTGGAAATTCAGTTTGCTGATTACATTTGGCCCGGTTTTATGCAGCTACGAAATGAAACTGCAACGATGCGTTATCGTTCAAACAATGCCTGGGCAAGTCCTTTTGTAACACGAGTTGCCGTTGGCGGATATATTCATGGTGGTCTTTATCACAGCCAGAATATCGAAGCTACCTTTGCTCATGTTCCCGGTATATACATTGCATATCCAAGTAATGCTGCAGATGCAAAGGGATTACTTAAAACTGCTTGCAGAATTAATGATCCTGTTCTCTTCTGCGAACATAAAGGATTATACAGACAAAGTTTCTCTTCCGCACCTGAACCCGATGAAAATTATCTTCTTCCTTTTGGCAAAGCAAAAGTTGTTAGAGAAGGTACTGATGTAACAGTTGTTTCCTATGGGCTCTCGATGTGGGATTCGGTTTTTGCCGCCAAGAAATTGGATGATGAAGGATATTCTGTTGAAGTTATTGATATCCGCACCATTATTCCATTGGATGAAGAAACAATTTTTAATTCTGTAAAAAAGACAAATAAAGTAATTGTAATTCACGAAGATACTTTAACAGGTGGATTTGGTGCTGAAATAGCTGCCAGAGTTGCAGATACTTGTTTCCAATTTTTGGATGGACCTGTAAAAAGAATTGCTGCAAAGGACAGTCATATTCCATATGCACCAATTCTTGAACCAGCAATTCTTCCAAGCAGAGAGAATGTTTATAACGGTATAAAAGATTTATTGAAATTTTAAAAACGGAGCAAAATAAAATGGAAATCATCATGCCGAAAATGGGTGAAAGTGTAAATGAAGGCACTATCATTAAATGGCATAAAAATGTTGGTGATCAAGTAAAAAGAGATGAAATAATTTTTGAAATAAGCACCGATAAAGTAGATACTGAAATTCCGTCACCCGATTCAGGCGTTATATCTGAAATTAGAATTCCTGAGGGCGACACAGTTGAGGTTGGAACCGTAGTTGCCATTTTAGATACTAATGGCGAAGCAGTTAAAGAAGTTAAAAATGATGAATCCATTAAGAAAAAAAATGAATTAAAAGAAACTGCCAGAGAGTCATTAGAAATTGCAGAACCAATTATATCAAAAGGCAACGGTATGATCGAAGTGGAAATGCCAAAAATGGGTGAATCGGTTATGGAAGGAACGATTATTAAATGGTTTAAAAAAGTCGGTGATAAGATAAAAAGAGACGAGAACTTGTTTGAAATAAGTACAGATAAAGTTGATACCGAAGTACCTTCTCCCATTGAAGGGACTATTGCTGAAATTCTGGTTGGTGAACAGGAAACAGTTGATGTAGGTACTATTGTTGCAAAAATATCAACGACCGGTGATGTTACAGTTAAAAAATCGGATTTCGACTCAATTCCTTCGGAAACTGTTCAAACTCCTTCATCGATGCACGAAAATTTCTCGGTGGTAACAAGCAATCTGAAAGGGGAAGCTATTAAAGGAGATAGATTTTATTCACCTTTAGTTCTCAGCATAGCACAGAAAGAGGGAATAAGTTTTGATGAATTGGGAAGAATTAAAGGAACAGGACAGAACAGCAGAGTCACAAAAAAAAATATCCTATCTTATTTAAAGGATAGAAGTTCAGGCATATTAAAAACGTTAACAACTACTGTCGCATCAGCCCAACCAACTATTCCTGCTTTTGAATCATCTGCTGAAGTTGAAAAAATTCCGATGGATAACATCCGCCAGAAAATTATGCAGCATATGATTGCAAGCAGAGATACTTCTGTCCACGTAACTTCTATGGCTGAAGTTGATATGACAAAAATTGATAAATTTATTACTGAAAAGAAAGATGAATACTATAAGCGCGACGGAGTTAAACTTACTTATATGGCATTTATTGCAGATGCTTGTGTTAAAGCGCTGCAGGCATATCCGCTTGTAAATTCGAGTATTGAAGGTACTACAATTATTCGCAAAAAAAATATTAATCTTGGAATTGCCGTGGCAGTTGAGCCGACTGGATTAATTGTTCCTAATATTAAAGCAGCCAATCACAGAAACATAATCGGATTAGCCGCAGCTATTAGTGATATTGCTCATCGTGCAAGAAATAAAAAACTCACGCCTGATGAGGTGAGTGGCGGAACTTTTACCATCACTAATTTCGGTGTGTTTGGTACTGTATTCGGTTTACCAATTATCAATCAGCCGGAGGTTGCAATACTTGGAGTTGGTGCGGTTGTTAAAAGACCTGTGGTTATTGAAGCTGGCGGAACTGATACAATTGCAATAAAACCTATTATGGCATTAACTCTTTCACACGATCATCGTTTGATTGATGGTATGTTAGGAAGTTTATTTTTAAAGTACGTAAAAGATACTTTAGAAAACTTTGATCCTAAATCTATATGATTAAGAGTTGTCATTTCCGTGAAAACCTGCCTACCGGACAGGCAGGCGGAAATCTAAACAGTTAATTAAATTGAGATCCCCGCTCCTGTTTGCTGGCAGGCAAGGTGCGTTGGGATGACAAACAAAGTATTATTACTTTTTAGTCTATCCAATATAAAAATAGCAGGAGTAAAGTTTTAATTGAGCAGAATAAATCAGCATCAAAAAAATTATAAAGAGAAGATTGAACAAACAACAATTCCGTTGGGCAAAAGACCTGACTGGTTAAAAATAAAATTACCAGTTGGAGATAATTATAACGATGTTCGAAATCTTATGCGCAGGCAAAAACTTAACACTGTTTGCGAAGAAGCTAACTGTCCCAACATTGCTGAATGCTGGAATCACAGGACCGCGACCTTTATGATACTTGGCGATATTTGTACGAGAACCTGTGGTTTTTGTAATGTTAAATCCGGCTTACCAACCGAACTTGAATTAGCAGAACCAAAACGTGTTGTCGAATCGATAAAAGAGCTGCAATTAAGACATACTGTAATTACCTCAGTTAACAGGGATGAACTAAAAGATGGTGGTGCTGAGATGTTCGAGGAAGTAGTTCGGTTATGCAGGGAAGAAGCACCGAATTGCACTGTTGAAATTCTTATTCCTGATTTTAAAGGTGAAGAACATGCTTTTGAAATAATAATGCAATCACCTCCTGATATTCTCAATCATAATTTAGAAACGGTTGAAAGACTTTATCATGTTGTAAGACCACAGGCAAAATATGAGCGTAGTTTAGAATTAATAAGATGGTTCAAACAAAAGAGATTGAAAACAAAAAGTGGTTTAATGGTTGGAATAGGTGAGAAACCAGATGAAGTAATAGATGCGATGAATGATTTAGTTAGTAATGGTTGCGATATTCTTACCATCGGTCAGTATTTGCAGCCAACAAAACAGCATCTTCCCGTGGATAGATTCGTTACACCGGATGAATTCAATATGTATAAAGAGGAAGGATTGAAAATAGGTTTTAAGATTGTGGAATCATCCCCGCTTGTACGTTCATCTTATCATGCAGATGAGCAGGCGAGAGCAGTATTTCAATAACTTTATAAACATATTAACATGCATCATCTAATATTTTGGTAGTTGATTGCATTCATTTTCACCCATTAAAATTTGACCAATTAATAATCATAAAACTATTTATAGTAAAAGAAATTCTATGTATGTTTGTATTGCATTAGAGTGAGAGGACAAAAAATATAGATTATATAATTAGAATTACTATTATATGAACATTAGATTACTATTTATTTTTTTTACATTTTCAATCTATTCTTTCACGCTTCTTCCCGGCGATGATGATAAGAGATTTCCAAAAATTTTAACCGATGACAATTCTAAATTCACAGACGTTGGTAACGTTGGTTTAACCGTTACTAACTTTGGTACTTATGGTAGTGGTTTTGTTCTTTGGCCTGAGCAGCCAAGTTGTGAATATCCTTTAGGTTCAGGAATCGAGCATATTTTTGATGGCGGACTATGGGTTGGTGCTTTTTTTGCTAACGATTCACTCGGCGGAGGAAAAATTGGTCCGTTTGTAACAACAGGCGCAGTTGATGCTGCATCAGTTTCTGCACGAGGCGGTGGTTTTGAATATACAACTGCTCCCGGTGATTTGGTTTTAGAAAGATCATCATTATTTGATTCACGATTCTTTGATCCTTTTGCTATTTCGCACCAGGATTTTGTAATGGATTTTGTGGATACAAACACGGTCCTTGATAACGGGGAGCCAATAGCAGATCATGATCCGCTCGGATTATCAATTCATCAAGAGACCTACGCCTGGGATTTCCCATTCGCTAATTTCTTTGTCATCCTAAACTATTGGATAAGAAATGTAAGCGATAAATATCTTGATAGCGTTTATGTCGGACTTTGGACTGATACGGTCGTTAGAAATACACTGATTACAGGCAGACCATCGGGCAGTGCATTTTATAATAAAGGCGGCAATGGATATACTGATTCGCTCCAATTAGCTTACGAATTTGATGCAGCTGGCGATCTTGGATTTTCAGATAGTTATATAGGAATTCAGTTCTGCGGTTCCGAACCCAATCTACCAAATTCATTTCCTTTCGGTTTTGCGGATTCTATTCCCTCAGTAAATTATGTTACCTGGCAGTTCCGAAATACAGATGATCCAAACTTTTTTGCACCGCAGAATGATGTTGATCGTTTCGGAAAGATGAGAGGTTTCTTTAGCAGTACAAACAGATGGAAGGATGGCATTAATCCCGATCTGGTTAGAGGTCCTTCTAACAGATCTACATTTTTAGGAAGGGGACATTTTAAAAGTATTGCACCCGGAGATTCAATTAATGTTGTTTTTGCAATAGTTACAGCAAAAAAATTCGGTCCCGATCCGGCTAATCTAGATACTGAAGAGCAAAAGACAAATTTATATTCAAATGCTGATTGGGCATTAAGAGCTTACTTTGGTGAAGATAGAAATCGCAACGGAATATTAGATCCAGGTGAAGACTTAGATGGCGACGGAAAAATTACACGTTACATTTTACCTGCACCTCCAATTACACCATTAGTAAAAGTAATTCCCAAAAATAATAAAGCAACAATTTATTGGAATAAACGTTCTGAATTATCGGTTGATCCAATTTCAGCTAAAAGAGATTTTGAAGGATACAGACTTTACCGCACTCAAGCCGGATTCGATCTTACTACAAATCAGGATATATTTGCTTCATTAGTTATGCTTGCTACATTTGATAGTGCAGCAAACGGTGTTGATTTTGATACTGGCTTTGATTTTATAGAATTAGATGAACCGGTTACTTTCGATGGCGATACAACCGAATACTACTATAAATTTGAGCTGGATAACTTACTTAACGGCTGGCAGTATCTTTTTGCGGTAACTGCATTTGATGAAGGAGATCCTTCAAATAATCTTACTTCGCTGGAATCAAGTCCACTATCCAACCTCGAAAGAGTTTTACCGGGCACACCAGCTAATGAAGATCCAAATGTGGAAGTTGGTGTTTATCCAAATCCGTATTATGGTGAGGCATATTGGGACGGCAGTGCAGAACGCCTTAGAAAGATTTATTTTTTTAACTTGCCTACGGAATGTGAAATTATTATTTATACGCTTGCCGGTGATATTGTTCGGCGAATTCAACATGATCAGCAAAGCAACGGTTCGGATATAAGATGGTTTGAAACCTTTGCCAGCGATGGTAAACAGAAAATGGCTGGAGGAGAACATGCCTGGGATTTAATAACCGATGGCGACCAGGCAATTGCAACCGGAATGTACTT